>CAMDPZ010000115.1 GCA_945905765.1 Nitrospira lenta | reverse complement strand
GGATCCGATCGTTTCGACCGATGTCGGGCAACATCAGATGTGGGCCGCCCAGTACTTTAAGTTTGCCAAGCCCAATCGCTGGTTAACCTCGGGCGGGCTCGGAACCATGGGCTTTGGATTTCCGGCCGCCATGGGGGCGCAAGCCGCCTTCCCTGACAGGCTGGTCCTCTGTATTGCCGGTGACGGCAGTATCCAGATGAATATGCAGGAAATGGCCACGGCTGTGGTGCATAAGCTTCCGGTCAAGATCATTGTGCTTAATAATCGATTCCACGGGATGGTTCGGCAATGGCAGGACCTTTTCTATGAAGGGCGGTATGCCTCGAGCGATCTGGAAACGACGCCGGATTTTGTGAAGTTGGCCGAGGCCTATGGAGCGGTGGGACTCAGGGCCAGCAAGCCATCAGAGGTCGATGACGTCCTCAAGGAAGCCATTGCAGTCAACCGGCCGGTGATCGTTGATGTGCCGACCGACCGCTACGAAAACGTCTATCCGATGATTCCGGCCGGCGGCAGCAATCATGAGATGATTTTGGAAGATCCGCCGCATTTGAAGACGAAGCAGGCTGGATCGGGGCAAGTGACTCCGCAGGATTCGGACACGATTCTCACGGCCTAACGTTCTTGGCAGGAGTACAGATTGGGCATGGAACATATTATTTCGGTGACCGTCGAGAATAAATTTGGGTCCTTGTCTCGCGTTGCAGGTTTGTTCAGCGGCCGCGGATTCAACATTGAAAGTCTCTCGGTGGCGCCGACGCTGGATCCCTCCATGTCGCAGATGACTATCGTCACGTCCGGAGACGACCGGATCATCGAGCAGATCGTGAAGCAGCTTAATAAGCTGATCGATGTCATCAAGGTTGTGGATTTGAACGAGAGCAATTTCGTGTCGCGAGAGACGGCGCTCATCAAAGTGCATACGAGGCCGGAAGATCGCGCGGAAGCGTTGCGGATTGCCGATATTTTCCGGGCCAATGTCATCGACTCCACGCCGACGACCTACACGATTGAGGTGACCGGCGATCCTCACAAGATCGAAGCGATCATCAACCTGCTGCAGCCCCTCGGTATCAAAGAGCTCACGCGGACCGGACGTGTTGCGGTCGCCCGCGAGTCGATTCGCGCGACGAGCGTACCGGCGAAAAAAGCTGTCCGCGAATAAGCGTCATCCCAGACGCAACGTCCTAACAGTTTCTTGTTACGGCCATTACCCAAGGAGTGAGCGATGAAGATTTACTACGATAAAGACGCCGATATTCAGCAGATCAAGAACAAGAAGGTTGCAGTCATCGGCTACGGCAGCCAGGGGCATGCCCATGCGCTCAACATGAAGGAGAGCGGCGTGAGCGTAGTCATCGGGTTGCGCGAAGGCGCGTCCTGGAAGAAGGCGGAGCAGAGCGGGCTGAAAGTCATGTCGGTGGCCGATGCGGTGAAAGCGTCTGATGTCGTCATGATTCTCGCACCGGACGAAGCGCAAGCGGCCATCTACCGGCAGGATATTGCTCCGAACCTAAAGCCAGGCGCCTATCTCGCATTCGGTCATGGCTTCAACATTCACTTCGGGCAAATCATACCGCCGGCCACGACCAATGTGTTCATGGTCGCGCCCAAGGGACCAGGTCATCTCGTCCGGTCGGAATATACGAAGGGCAGTGGCGTGCCCTGCCTGCTCGCAATCCATCAGGATCCCAGCGGAACGACCAAGCAGATCGGCTTGGCCTATGCCAGCGCGATCGGCGGCGGGCGGGCCGGAGTGATCGAAACGAACTTCCGTGAAGAGACCGAGACGGACCTCTTCGGCGAGCAGGTGGTACTCTGCGGAGGTCTCACCTCCCTCATTCAGGCAGGCTACGAGACGCTGGTGGAGGCAGGTTATTCCCCGGAGATGGCCTATTTCGAATGTCTGCATGAAGTGAAGTTGATCGTGGATCTGATCCATCAAGGCGGCATCGCCAACATGCGCTACTCCATCAGCACGACGGCGAAGAACGGAGACATTACTCGTGGACCCCGGATTGTCACGGAGCAGACGAAGCAGGAAATGAAGAAGATCCTGGGGGAAATCCAGGACGGCAAGTTTGCCAGAGACTGGATCCTGGAGAATCAGGCGAACCGTCCGGTCTACAATGCGTTGTTAGCGAAGGGCGCAGCCCACCCGATCGAAGAGGTCGGGGGCCGGTTGCGGGCGATGATGCCCTGGCTGAAAAAAGAGCAGTTGGTTGATAAGAATAAAAACTAAGAAACGAGGTTTCTGTGGCAGATCGTGCCGTCGGCATCCCGTTTGCCAAAGAAGGAATTCCCTTCATCGGGACTGCTGTGGGCGCTACACTGCTAGCGGGCTGGTGGGGTGGAATTGTCGCGGCGGTGGGTGGGGTGCTCCTGACGCTCTTCGTCGCCTGGTTTTTTCGCAATCCTCCTCGAGTGGTGCCGCAAGGGCCTGGTCTCATCGTGGCGCCTGGTGACGGGAGAGTCATCGCCATCGAAGAAGAGTTCGAGCCTCGCTTTATCAAGGATCGCAGCATTCGCGTCACGATATTTTTGAACGTGTTCGATGTCCATATCAATCGGATTCCCTGTGAAGGGGTCGTCGAGGATGTGCAGTATCAGCCGGGCTTGTTTCTCGTCGCCAGCAGGCCCGATGCGACATTGCGGAACGAGCAAAATGCTTTGATGATCAGGACGGCGCAGGGGGCGAAGGTGCTCTGTGTGCAGGTGGCAGGACTGATTGCCAGACGGATCGTCTGCTGGATCTCGCCGGGCGCCCGGGCCGCTTGTGGTGAACGATACGGGTTGATTCGATTTGGGTCGCGGATGGATACGTTTCTGCCGGTCGGAACGGCGATCAGAGTCGCACTCGGCGATCGAGTGAAGGGTGGAGAGACCATCTTAGGAGAGCTGCGATGAAAACCACCGGACTTCGTGAATCGTTCGGGCGCGATGGGAAGCGGCGCAAAGCCGCCATGCATCTCATTCCGAATTTGTTCACGACAGGGAACCTCTTCTGCGGCGTCTTTTCGATCCTGTCCGTGTTCAAGGGGGATTACTTGATTGCAGCCATCACCATCCTGGTGGCGATGATTTTTGACGTGCTCGATGGAAAATCGGCGCGATTGACGAATAGCACCAGCCATTTCGGCCTCGAGTACGACTCCCTGTCCGATGTGGTGTCCTTCGGAGTCGCTCCCGGTCTGTTGATTTATTCCTGGGCGCTGAGTGGACAGGGGACATTCGGTATTGCCGTGATGTTTGCCTATGTCGCGATGGGTGCGGTGCGGTTGGCCCGGTTTAATTCGACGGTGGCCGTGGCAGATGGCAAGTACTTCACTGGCTTGGCGATTCCTGCTGCGGCAGGGGTCGTGGCCTCGCTCGTGGTGTTCGACCATTACAGCATGAAGATTGCGGCCGACGTGAAGCCACTTCTCGTTCTGGTGATGACGTTGGCCCTGTCGTTCTTGATGGTCAGCACCATTAAGTATCGTAGCTTTAAAGATATGAAGTTCAGCGGAGACCGTCATATTACCTATCTCGTGTGGGGAATCTTGGCCGTCATGCTTGTGGCCGCCTGGCCCCAAGTCATGCTATTTGTCATTTTTGCCGGCTATGCGCTGCTCGGTCCGGCAGAACGGCTCGTCGGGTTTCTGCCCAAGATGGCCGGGAAACGGTCGCCGAGCAAGACCGAGCAGTCCGTGAAAGAATCGAATTCCTAGAAGGCTGCGACGAGGAGTCGTAGACAATTCGCATGGAAATCGAGAGCGCTGGTAGATGGTGCAACCCAGCCCGTGAGTTGCCGAACTCGCCCCTGAGCCAGAGTCGTGGAACCCGCGTAATGGATTCCGTTTCGCCCCCGTGATAAGGCGGAATGAATGGTTGTGGACAGCACGACGTTGTTCATGGCTGAATCAGGGTGGTGCCACGGAGCTTCTCGAGCCTCCGTCCCTGGGCGTGGGGATGGAGGTTTTTTTATTTGAGATTGCTGAAAATGCTTTCCTGCGGCGTTCTCGGTCGCGTGCCTCCCTGCGACGTACCCTGTGGGTACGCCTCAGTCGTCCCGCTTCCTGCGGCCTTGCAGGAAAAACATTTTGAGCAATCTCATAGGATAAGAGAGATGAAACCATGACCAGGATGATCAGAATTTTCGATACGACCCTGCGCGATGGAGAGCAGTCTCCTGGCGCCAGCATGAATGTGGAAGAAAAGATCATGGTGGCGAAGCAGTTGGCTCGCCTGGGGGTCGATATCATCGAAGCGGGGTTTGCCTACAGTTCGCCGGGAGATTTTGAAGCGGTCCGGCGGATCGCGCAGGAGGTCGAGGGGCCGACGATTTGCAGTTTGGCGCGGGCAAGGCCGGAGGATATCGATCGAGCCTGGGAGGCCTTGAAGGGGGCGCCTAAGGTCCGCATCCATACGTTTCTCTCGACGTCGGATATCCATTTGAAGCACCAGTTCAGAATGACGCGCGACGAGGCGAAGAAGCGCGCGGTCGAAATGGTGCAACGGGCGAGGGGCTACGTGGACGATGTGGAATTCTCGCCTATGGATGCCAGCCGTTCCGACCCCGCCTACCTCTATGAAGTGATCGAGGCGGTGATTGCTGCGGGAGCCGGGACGATCAATATCCCCGATACCGTCGGCTATGCGGTGCCGCAGGAATTCGGCAAGCTCATTCGCGGCATTCGCGAACAGGTGCCGAACAGTTCGCAGGCGGTGATCTCCGTCCATTGCCACAATGATCTTGGCCTCGCCGTAGGGAACAGTTTGGCGGCGGTGTACGAAGGGGCAGGCCAGGTTGAGTGCACGATCAATGGAATCGGCGAGCGGGCGGGAAATACGGCGTTGGAAGAAATCGTCATGGGGCTTCGGACCAGGAAAGATTTCTATCAAGCCGATACGAAGATTCATACCGAAGAGATCGCGAAAACCAGCCGATTGGTCAGCAAGATCACCGGCATGGTGGTACAGCCGAACAAGGCGATTGTCGGGGCGAACGCCTTCTCCCATACCTCCGGCATCCACCAGGACGGGCTGCTGAAGGACAAGACGACCTATGAAATCATGAAGCCGGAGACGATCGGGCTGGTCGAGAGCAAGATGGTCATGGGGAAGCTCTCCGGGCGGCATGCGTTTCGTCAACGGTTGGTGGAATTGGGCTATACCCTCTCGGACGAGGAGGTCAATCGCGCGTTCGAGCGGTTCAAGAAGCTGGCCGATCAGAAGAAAGAGATCTACGAAGAGGACCTCGAAGTCATTGTCTCCGAAGAACTGGCCAAAATGGCCGATCGGATCACCTTGAAGTCGTTCCATGT
>CAMDPZ010000114.1 GCA_945905765.1 Nitrospira lenta | reverse complement strand
CCACGGCTTAAGGCTTCAATTCCGACGGCTCCTGTGCCGGCATACAAATCCAGAAAGCGACTTCCAATCACCTGAGGCCCTAGAATCGAAAAGAGGGCTTCACGAACCTTATCTGATGTGGGGCGGAGAGCCGTCCCTTCTGGTCCACTTAGGCGTCGGCCTCGGTGGGATCCGGCAATGATACGCATAATTTCAAGTGAGAGACATTCTAGGAGAACTGACTCTAACATAGCGTTTTTGAAGGGGTCAAGGTGACTGCTATGGCAAAGATTTGCGGGATTTACCCGGCGCGCTAGTGCGGCTGACCACGAGGAGCTGGCGCGTGAAATGGAAGCGTTTTGACGACTTTTGAGAGGCTGCTTATTATGATGTGCCACGTGCGCATGATCCAAGTTCCTCCTGTAAGAATTGTACAGCAAGGAGAGGGGGCTCGTCTTGCGCTTAGGCTGGCTTGGCGTGCCGCACCTGACTGAACCATGAAGCCACCAGCGCAAGGTCTGCCTGCGGCCCGATCATCACCGCCACATCGCCGTGGCGGAGCGCAAGAACCTCTTGCGGAGGCACAAGAAAGGGGCCGCGAATGACGGTCACCAGACAGACAGATGGAGGCAGCCCCATCTGAGTTAGAGTTTTTCCGATGACGGATGAGCCTTGGATGACCGGGAACCGTTCAAGGGCCGCGGCGCGAAGGCTCAAATCCTGCTGCAGCGTCAGGAGCTCATGGTGGATTGTTTCCAGCCGGAGTTCGCGGATCTGACCGTCCACGGTGGCCAGTAGAGCCTTGAGCTGTTGAATACGTTGCCCGGCCTGGCTGATGAGCTGTTCCAACTGATTGGGTGGAACGAGTGACGTGGAACTGAACGGAATTCGTCCGGAGGCGAGCGACGCAATCTGGCTGCCGAGCTCACTGTGGATCTGCTCGATCTGGCGCAACAGCTTGGCTGCCTGACTATGGAGGCGCAGCACCTGCACCTTGCGATTGACCCGCTCAGCGATGGCCAGCAAGGTTTCATAAATGGCGCCACCGGTTATCGCCAGTTCATGGCGGATGCGGGTTAGTAGTTCAAAGGACATAAATGGAAAATCTCTTATGTCTGATAAGAAATATTATGTAAACTCATGGAACAATCGTGGACCACGTCAGTTGTGGAACCTCTCACCCTTTACTCTCCTCCTTCGCGGAAGTAAATCCCCTTGCCATCCTGTCCCTATTGCCCCGTTAGCGCATCGCCCAATGGAGCAGGGTCCAATCCGACTCGAGTACATGGTGGAGACTTGCAAGGATGGTGAGTTGCCCGGTTGCCACCGTGTTCAGCACGATCGAGTAGATGAGCAGGTTAGCGCCCGGCAAGAACAAGAGGCAAAAGATCCTGCCTGCATCGTGGAAGTCAGTTTGCCCTGGATGGATTTCCGCCCACGTTGAGGTGGCATGATATGCGACGGACGCACCGAGGGCACCGAGCATCCAGTCTCTTAGGGCGAGATCGCTCACGTAGAGGCCTGCGAGCAAACCAATCGTGACCGTGGGGAAAAAGTAGGGGGCAACCGAGATGAGCCAGTTCGGGGTGCCTCGGTAGGTCATATGTCCCCCACCTCGAAGCGTCGCGTTGAAACCGGTCACGCGATTACAGGTGGCCCAGGCAAAGAGACAATGCGTGAATTCATGCTCAAACGTACTGAGCCATGTCAGCGATGCCTTGCGAAAGAGGGCCCACCAGAGGCCTCCATAGGCAACGAGCCCCAGAAAAAAATACGCCAGCCGTTCAGACGCCGCCATCGCCGTGGCGAGCGATTCCCAACACTCAATCGCAAAAGCGGGGGAAAGCGCCGCGACCCAGAGCGCCAATGGCCATTTGATGATTTTGAGCAACAGCCCGAAAAATTGGTGCCCCAAAAAGTCTTTTCCTCCCACTACCCACTTCGTCACGAACCGATAGAGTCCTATGCTCGCGCAACACACGTGGGCTCGTCTGTTTGGTCTATCTGGTGTGTCTGGTGAGCGTCGATCCTGCCGGCAAGACAGACCTGACGAACCAGACAGACCACTCAGACGAAAGCACGCCTCCCCTCCCCTGTGCTGCAGCTCAGCGCGCAAGCTTCTTTTTGATATTGGCCAGGTCCTCAGGGGTCGATCGTACCCGCATTGTGAGACCCTCGGCATCATAGGCTTCGGATAAGATCCGCATCTTGGTGCGGATCTCTGCCACGACCCCTTGAGCCGTAAACGGAATATGTAATTCCTCGTCGACCATCTCGCTCTCAAAGTGCCGCATAATACGCTCACGGAGCCCCTGCAGATCGTCTTTGCTTCGCGTGGACAGAAAAAAGGCGTCGGGACATTCCGCCTTCAGGGCCGCGCGCTCGTCCGGTCCGAGCCGATCTTGCTTATTCAACACCACGAGGCTGGGAATATCCGTGGCGCCAACTTCGGCTAGTACCGTCCGCGTGACGTCGAGCTGGGACCGAAAGGACGGATCTGAGGCATCGACGACAAACAGCAACAGCGAAGCGCTGGCCGCCTCATCCAGCGTCGACTTAAACGACGCCACCAGGTCATGTGGGAGTTTCTTGATAAATCCGACCGTATCGGACAGGAGCACTTTGGGACGCGTGTCAGGATACAGGGGCCGGATCGTGGTATCGAGTGTGGCGAACAGCTTGTCGGCTACGAGCACATCGATGCCCGTCATCGCGCGCATCAGCGAGGATTTGCCGGCATTGGTGTACCCGACGAGGGCGACCGTCAATTCGTGTTCCCGTCTCGCGCGGCGCGTCTGATGCTCGTCCCCGATCGCCGCCAATTCCGTCCTGAGTTCTTTCAGGCGGTCGCGGATTCTGCGCTTATCGAGCTCAAGACTCGTCTCTCCTGATCCTTTGGCTCCGACTCCCCCGCCTTGCCGCTCGCTGCCGCCGCCGGTTTCCCGCAAACGCGGCGCAAGATAATTGAGCCGCGCGATCTCGACTTGGAGCCGGGCCGCTCTGGTGCGAGCATGTCGACTGAAAATCTCAATGATGACACCGGTACGATCGAGCACCGGCACGCCGGCGGCACGTTCAAGATTCTTCAACTGGGACGGCGACAGATCACAGTCCACGATGACGATCTGCGCCTGTTCGCGAGGACCTGATGCGGCCTCGCCGGTGTCATCCGCTTCGTCGTCTTCTGATTCCTCCTCAACGTCCGGGGCCGCCGTCTCGAACTTCGACGCCGCTTTATGCTTCGGCCGTTCAAACGCCGATTCAACTTTCCCGGAACCACCGGTCCACAGCGCCAATTCGGCAAGTTTCCCCTGACCCAGGACCGCCGCATATTTATCCGAACTCCGTTTTTGCGTCACCTGGCCCACGACATGGTGCCCGAGGGTGGTCACGAGACGGGTGAGTTCTTGCAGAGAACTCTCCAGCTCTTCCACGCTTACGCGAGGGGTGCGGATCGCGACAAGTACGGCATTCGATTGTGCGGGCGTCGACATGGCTGATTTTTCCTTGGCTACATCGTGGTGAGGGGTCTGTATCTTAACAGGAAATGTCATATGCAGGTTAGGTCGTGTCGCAGGATCTCTAGAGACGCCCAGCGATCATTCCCGTGACATGATCCAGAAAGGACACGTCAGGCAGAGGCCGTTGCGGGCGATATGTGAACAGGCGCGATTGGCGGGAAGCCCTCAGATTTGGGATTCGCTATCGGCGGCGCGGTGGAGACATGAAATCAGCGCTAAGTGAGACATGAGATGGCGTGCCGGATGGAAGCCCAGGATCACACTGGCAGTGGCTCTACCCTGTTCGCTTATCTACCCAAATAGCTGTTCAAGTAACTGTTCCCGGGTGATATCGAAATGTGCGGCCACATCGGCGAGAATGGCCGAGAGGGTGCCGATGCGCAGCGGAGTATGCTGGGGGATCGTGAGATGATGTTCGCCATGCTCATAGGTAGTCAGTCGAAGGTGACTACCGGCTTGCCGGGTTGTCGAGTAGCCGAGCTTGCGAAGGGCCTGAGCGAGATCGCTTCCGGACAGATCGCGGGGAAGCCTCATACGGCGATAACTTCCTCGCGGACGTGGTGCAGGCGGACGACTTTGGGAGCGTGGCCCTCTTCAAAGTGACAGCGAACCGCTTCACGGACTTTCTCCGGCAATTCCGCCAGGGTGTCCGCTTCCGTGAAGATCGACTGCCCGAGCGCGCGTGCGATGTACCCGCCCTCAGGAGCTTCTTCTACCACAAATATTAATTCGCTCATGGTCATGTCTCATCAAGAGGTTTCTGTGACATATGGTAGTCCCACGCGCACCCAATGTCCAGCCTGCAATAGCTTACCGCAGGAGCGCGACGAGACGTTGATTCACCCACGTTCTAACCTCAGAACCCAGCACTCTCGAAGGTCAGCCCCTGCTCGTCCCCGCCCATCTCGCACGCCTCGGATTAAGATCCCTAGGCAGGCGCAGTGGGAGACCCTCTAGCCTGACTTCAGGGGCGGGTCAGTTTCTCTTTTTTGCAGGCTTAGGTTTCTCGAACTTGGTGTGGCCTGTAAGTCCGAGTAATGACTCGATTTGGCCTGTTACACGCATGACCTGATACAGGTCAATGTCGTCAACAGTTGTTTGCTGCGATACATAATCCTTGAGGTATTGCTCCGACTTGCAAAACACACCATTACGAGCACAGACGAGATATGCCACAGACTCAGCTTCAAGCTCACATTGACTGTGCGTCATCTGAGGCCTGCATGGGACATTTAGATTTTTGTCAGGACCAAGATGCCCCAGAAAGAGATGCCCTAGCTCATGCGTGAGAGTCGCAAACTGCAAAGGCGCATCATGATTGCGATTGATATGAATCCGGTAATGCGTGTGATCTTTGGGGGTGCAGCCGCGAGAGACCATTCGGATCAACCCTGCGTTACAGTCGCCTGCGTCGACAAAGAATCGCTCGATCTTTTTTCTCCACATAAGCGATGCAAACGTATCGAATCGATCCTTCGTGATGGTTCCGCTGGCAAAAAACGAAGGGACACCGTCAGGGAGAGTCTTGCCATCAGTATCAAGCACATCATAAACAAGCGCTACGGGCCCGAAAGGCCATAGAATCAATAATGGACGTGCACCTTCCTTTGGCGTGCGATCAAAGCGATATTTCCAGTCCGATGCAGAAGCCGCATAACTAAGCCCCGGCTTCTGCACCTGCAAGAGCATCGCGTTGAATGGCGCAAAGTTTCGGAGTCGGACGACAAAGTCCAATAGATTCTTATAATCCTGGCTTGTGGTGTAGAGGCGGGAGTCACTCAGCAGCTGATCCAGCAAGGACCTAGCGGTCTCAGTCTCAAGAAAATCTTGCTGTTCCATAGCGAATCCCCAGTGCCCGTCGCTTAACTTTAACGCTGTGCAGATTTCAGCCGTTCTAGGGGGAGAAGCAGTATGCGCCAAATATTGCGTCGTTGGATCTCAGCGCTAAGACCTCGGTGCAGCGAACTAGATATGCCCCCTGGCGTCTTTCCTCTCGGAATCTACAGGTAAGACGCAGTAGCCATTGCGACGATAAAGAGCTACCGCCCGCCTTAACATCAAACAAGATAGGGTCATGTATTTCTCCAGAGTTCAATGGCCACGTGATCCCAAGTCTCACCATATTCCTTCTGGTGCCGTTGAGGTATTGGCGCGCCCTTCCTCACCTTTGTGCAAATTGCTCGAAAGAGCCCTTCTATTACAACATTATCTTTTGGGGTAGTGGGCGGTGTAGCATTGCTTACTGCGTCAATAAGATCTTCGGGATTCCATTCTTTCCCCACAGATAGATACTCCTTCGCTAAAGCTCTCTAAGCTTCTCTATTCACCTTCTTGCGCCGCAACAGTCCAAATCCTCTTTAAGGGAAGCTCAGCTTTGATGTCTTCATCAAGCCGGTCGTAATTAGCGAACAGTTGCTCAAGAAGTTCTTTTTGGGTCCAAAGACGCACTCGAAAGAAGCTGGCTGCGAGTTCCTTCCGCACGTTCGTTTTGAAGCCGCCCCAGGAAACGAACAAGCCCTCATTCGCACCAAACTTAGTGACCGCTCCGAGTAGCTTATCTACGGTCGGACGGTCGATGGGTGAGCTTTCCGACTTCACTTCGACGCAGAGTTTTGGTGCACTAAAACCCAGTGGTCCAGCACCAGCGAGGATGTCAGCGCCACCGTCTGCACCTTCAGGGCTGCGATAGGTGGTATAGCCCTGCGCTTTGAGTATGGCTTCGACTAATCGCGTGAGGCCGTGGCCTTTGAAGCGCGCGGAGATGAGTTGGGCTATCTGGTCTCCGGCAAGTACCTCTATGTCGGTGGCTTCCTCGGCTTCGGCAGTACCCGTTGATGCTGGCTTGATGGCGGCAGAAATGGATTCTGGCTCCCATCCATTGGCACGCATAGCCTTGATGCGCTCTTCCGCGTTGTTGCGTTTGACACGACAGATGGTCAAAAAAGCGCCGAAGGTATTGAGAATATCTTTACCAAAATGTGCACGTGGGATGGCGTCGCCAATCCACTTTACCTGCCGCCAGTGAAAGTATGGGCTAGGACCCTTCCGATTGAATTGATACTCGCCGACGACTTCCCCAATTTGAACGGCCCGCTGTGACTTGAGCGGTAAAACGATCAGATCACCCTTCTTGATTTCCTTCACGAATGGCCAGATTTGACTGACCCAATTCTGGATGGCCTTAGGTTGTTTGTCTGGGTATCGTTGATTTAAAACCTCCATGAGGTCGGACCTCTCTTTGAGCTTTCCCAAATTAACGTCCAAATCGTCCCAGGTCACATAGACTTTGCGCTCCTGGAGGAATTTCTGCTCATATTCTCCGTGAGATCCTGCGCGGATTAACCAGACTGACATAAGCTAGAACCTTTCCTCGAAATAAGGTCGATCATGAACCTATTGAGGCGATCATTTCAGGCTGTACAGTGCAGTAAATTCAGGACCTGTACACCGTATCCAAACTACCCGACGCAGAATACTCGTTTCCATCTAATAAAGCACCCTGACTTTGTGAGCGAAAAAGATGAGACAAAAGGTGAACTGTGGTGTGCGTAAAGCGAAGTGGGCCGCTGCTGGCTTCAAAGATACTGAGTTAGTTGTATGGCGGAAGCCGGATGTTGGCATGGAGTGATACAAGTTCACGCGAGAACTTACGGCGGAGGTAGTAAAGGTGAATTAGCGTAGGTTCGTGTCAACTAAATTGGCAGCAGTCCATCGCGACCACTTTTCTTTGTTCTGGCCAACCTTCTTGCCCCCAGCAACTTTAAATCGACGCCTCACCGGATGGAATAGATTCATAAATTGCTTTTGCTAAGGCGGCGAATGCTGCGTCGCCGAACTCTTTGTCATCCATGTAGCGTGCTACGATCTTGTCGTTATCGGCCATCCGCTCCACCATGAGATTCTCAATAAGCTGGCGCAGGCCGAGCTGGAACTTGTCGAATGGATTAGCACGCTTGAGCTTAACAACCTGTTCGTTGTGAGTCGCCTTCTCACGAATCTGCTCGAAGAAAAATCTGTCTTCGTCGGTGAAGTTCGTGCCAAAGCGCTCGTTCAGCACCTTGATGATTTCCGACAGCGGGGACTTTTCTTCCTTTGCCTTACCTGTGCCCACATCCGTTGGACTCTTCACCCATTCCGGCTCCCCTTCTCGCAAATCAATCTCTCCCGAATAGATACGCTCAAGGCGGTAGTATTGCAGTCCGACTTCGTCTCCAATCTTCACCCGCTCAGCATCGCGATCAAGCGGAAGATGCGGCAAGAGGAATCGCCCGAAGCTATACAGCATCTCCAGCGCAGGATCGCACCAGGGCATGATCTGGCTCATGAATGAATAGAGATTCACATAGCCCTTCAGCTTCTCATGGAACTCCCTTCGCTTCGTGTCATCCTGCATTGTCTTGAACCGATCGACCGCCGGCTGAAGGTGGAGTTGCATGCCAGCGTGATCCTGCGCGCTCTGGCGAGCAATGGGCTTGTAAAACACCTTTGCAAAGGCCTCCACCTCACTCCAGAAGTAGATCTGCGTCGCATCCAGCTCATGCTTCAACGTCTCCAGCTTCTGGGGGTCTGACGCTTCCTGCAGGCTCGTAGCATCGTAGTAGGGCTTGAACGCGCGGTAGATCTCCGCCGCGTCATTCACGAAATCCAGGACGAACGGATTGTCCTTGCCAGGGATTTTACGGTTAAGCCGGGACAGGGTCTGGACCGCTTGCACACCATCGAGACGCTTATCCACATACATCGCGCAGAGCAGAGGCTGATCAAATCCGGTCTGGTATTTATTCGCCACAAGCAATACTTGGTAGTCCGGTGAGGCAAACCGTTCCGGGAGGCGTTTTTCGCTGATGGATTCACCCGTCACGCAATCCTTGTTCATCCCAGGTTCAGTATATTCGAGGCCGGAGTCAGGATCTTTCACCGTGCCGCTGAAGGCGACGAGCGGACGCACATCGGAAATCTTGTTCTCCTCGATATACCGCTCAAAGGCTTTCATGTAGCGTACAGCGTGCAAGCGCGACGATGTCACGACCATCGCTTTGGCTCGTCCCCCGAGATGGCCCATCACCTTCTGCCGGAAATGCTCGACCATCACTTCGGTCTTTTGTTCGATGTTGTGCGGATGCAGGCTCATGAATTTGGCCAAAGCTCGCGCTGCCTTCTTCTTGGGCAGATCGGGATCGTCCTCAATAGCCTTCACGAGCCGATAATAGGTGGCGTAGGTGGTGTAGTTTTTAACTACGTCGAGGATGAAGCCTTCCTCAATCGCCTGCCGCATTGAATAGAGATGAAAGGCCTCCGGTAATCCGTTCGCCCCCTTCCGCCCGAACAACTCCAGCGTTTTGCCTTTGGGTGTGGCGGTAAAAGCAAAGAAGCTCAGATTCGGCTGCTGGCCGCGTGATTGCATGATCTGGTTCAGCCGATCTTCCCAGTCCGGCAGGTCCTCATCATTTTCACCTGTGGCCGCTTTGCCGAGGATCGCCTTTAACTCCCGCGAAGTCTCGCCCGACTGGCTGGAATGCGCCTCATCGACAATGACGGCATACCGCCGCTTTGCAATCTCCGCTTTCCATTTGGCAGCCTCGGCCCGCTGTTCGGCCGTGGCCTCTTCCTGTTTCTCCGCACCGGCGGCATAGAGTAACCCGCGCAACACGAACGGAAACTTCTGCAACGTGGTGATGACGATCTTCGTACCGTCAATGAGCGCCGCCGCTAACTGCTTCGCATCCTGGTCAATCGCTTTCACCACGCCCTGTGCGTGCTCAATCTGGTAGATCGCATCCTGCAACTGCCGGTCCAACACCTGCCGGTCGGTGATGACCACCACGCAATCGAACACCTTCGCGTCGTTGGCATCGTGCAGACTGGCAAGGCGGTGCGAGAGCCACGAGATGCTGTTTGTTTTGCCGCTACCAGCGGAATGTTGGATCAGATAGTTACGTCCAGGACCTTCCGTGCGCGCCGTGACGACAAGTTTGCGCACAGCATCCAGTTGGTGAAAGCGCGGGAACACGATCGTCTCATGGGTGACGAGGCGCTGGCCGCCATGCCCGTCGTCCTGCTTATTCTCTTTCTTTTCAAGGAACAGGAAGGAGCTAAGAATATCCATGAAGCTCGAAAACTGAAGCACATCTTCCCAGAAGTATCCGGTCCGGTAGCCGGACTCATGCTGCGGATTCCCCTCCCCGCAAATGATTTGGCCGGGGTGACTGCCACGGTTAAATGGCAGAAAAGACGTCTTCGCGCCAGCCAGCCGCGTAGTCATGTACACTTCATCCGGGTCAGCGGCAAAGTGCACCAGCGCTCGCTTCTTAAATTCAAACAACGGCGCCCGCGGGTCCCGGTCTTCCTTGTACTGGCGCACCGCGTGTCGCCAGTTCTGGCCGGTGCCAGGATTCTTCAGTTCGATAGTCGCCACCGGCAGGCCATTCACCGCCAACGCCATGTCCAACGTGCGGTTGTCTCCGGGATGGCACGGCACCTGACGCGTCACCGTGAGCCGGTTTCGGTTGAACCGTTCCAATATTTCGTAATTTGCACCGTGCGCAGGCTTGAAGTAAGCGAGGCGAAAGGTCTTCCCGTAGAATTTGAACCCATGCCTCAAGGCATGAAGTGACCCTTTGGTGTCGAGTTCCTTGACCAGCGTGGTCAGCAACAGTGACTCCAAGCCGTCCTTGTGCAGCTTGGCCATCTCATCCCAGAGTTCGCGCTGCGTGTCCTGAAGAAACGCAAACACCTGCGCAGGGAACAACGCCCGCTCCTTGTCCCACTCCGCGTTGCTGCCGGATTTCCAGCCGCTGCGCGTCAACAGGATTTCTTCAACGTAGGTTTCGAAGGCTCTTTCGTTGGTTTGGCCGGACATGGGAGCCTGGTCCTTTCTAGCAGGTGCCGTCGATCTCAAAAACTCTGTACTTCAGCCATTTCGCGATACCATCGAGATCCGGGAAGAGTTGTTTGTCGAAGACCCCGTATTGATCCAAACGGCGGCGAATGTCGTCGTGAGCTTCGTGCTTGATGACAATCTCCAGATAATCCTTCTCCTCCAGCGGGAGCATTGGCTGGTGGCAGGCGAGCAGCACACCATCTTGAGACCGGATACGAGGTGAGACATGGGGCGGGTCGTAAATGACGTTCTCACTGATCTCAAAAGGCGACACCACAGAAGCTTCTTCATTTGTAGCTATCTTCTTATGATCGGGTACTAGAACGGTCGCCTTCGCATGGATTGCAGGACTTGTCCCTATTCCGGGATCGGTTTCGGGCGTGGCGTCGTCACCAAATCCGAAATCTTCGTAGGCAGACGGAGTTGATGCCGGAGCCGTTTCGGAATCAGGGACTGGCGTGATGACATCCTCAGCTGGTCGGCCAAAATCACTGAAGCGCACCGGCTCGCTAGTCAGAACATACACGGCACTATCCAACGGCCTATCGTCATCGTCCAGCTTCGTTTCACGAACAGCGAAATAGAGGGCGACAAGAGGATTAGTCGTCCAGTCCATGAACCGCGTGGGCAAACCGTGATGCTGGGCGATGGCCAGCGCTTCCCAATCATTGCGCGGCAGGTGGTGAACGTAGGTGAGCAGATGATTGGTGAAGACACCGAGAACCTCCCGCTCCATTTGGTCGCGCTGAAATAGTGAGATGGATTTCAGCTTCTTGTATCGCCCGATGGACGATTTGAGAAGGTAGCCCGCGTTGACCAGCTTGTTTTGTCCGCGAAAGTAGATGCGCGCCTTAGGCAGTTCGTTGCGGATGGTCGAAAGGTATTCCTCAAAACTTTCAATGATGAATGGCGTGCTCACGGAGTGGCCACCTCTCTTACGTCAATCTTGCCGGTAACGGCGGCGGTGATAAGGGCGGTGCGGCATTCCTGCAACCGTTCCACCGCCTCCTCCACCTTCGCCACCAGCGCGTCCAGCTTCGCCGTCTCCAAGTCCAGATACGTGGCGATGGCCGCTTGTTCGGGGAGGGGTGGGCGTGGGAAGGCTGCGGGGTAAATGTGCTTGTTGTTTATCTGCGGAACGGTCGAAACGTCGGCGAGATCATCCAATCGCCGTGCAATCAAACAGTAGGCGACAAACTTTATGGCGAACGTGGAGTTGATCTGCCAACCCATAAGGTTTGAATCGAACAATACCGGCTGATCAGCGATCGCGACTTTGTTGGTGAAGATTGCTGCTCCGCGTTTTGGGAACAGCAAGAGTGAGCCCTTTCTGGCGCGGCAGCCTCTAGCGCGTGCATTGGTCGAGACCAATTTCAGCGAGCCATCAATTGCGTTCAGGTCATCAACCTTCGCAAAGGGAAGATCGCCGTCCTGCACACTGTCGTCCTCAATTAACTCATCCTCAGTCGGTGCGACACTCCCGAAAAGGATTCCGACGTAGCGCCCTTTTTTCACTTCCCAATGTTCTGGAATATCGCCCAGCCATTCAGTCCCGGAAGGTTTGAGGGGCGGGTTGGCGGGGAGGCCTGCGGCGGGCGGCAGGCCGCGGGTGACCGTGCGGGAGATGAGCGCGGTGCGCTTCTCCTTCAGCCGCTCGATCAGCTCCCGCTTCTTCGCCACCAACCGGTCCACCCGCCCCGTTTCCCGGTCCAGAAACGCCGCGATGGCCCGTTGCTCGGCGGGCGGGACTTTCAGACACGGAATTGAGCCGAGGATTTCAAGATTGAGTCCGTCACGTGCCTCGCCACCGGCCATGTTGCGGATGTGCTCATACTGCCCGACCAGCAGCCAATACATGTAACGAGCTTGCATCGGTGGCGCAGGGCATATCGAGGCCATGGATTGATTGCATGTCGTTGAGATTCCCGTCTGCGCGACCATCCCTTTAGTTTTACCCTGTCCAGCGAGAGCCATGACCAAAGCGCCTTTGGCTACCCATCGCGCGCTGCTGTTCCGATATGCTTCCTCGGTGATAAAGGCTGACGGCTCGGTGATGAGTCCTTGATTCACCGCGCCTGAGTTAATCCAAGGGATTGTCCCCTCATCCCAATACGAATCATTGCTACGGTCTGGTGTGCCTCCCGCATATCGCGTGGAGGTGCGACGCAAAGCAATTTGAACCCAATGCTCCGGCACGTCGCCGAGCCATTCGACGCCGCTGGGTTTGTAGCGCGGGTAAGCCGGGAGCTTCACGCTGTCACTTCCTTGAGCAGTTTCACGATGTCGTCTTCCAGCGCCTTGATGGCCGTCTCGATGGTTTCCAGCGGGCGCGGCGGTTCGTAGCGGTAGAAGTGGCGGTTGAGCGGGATTTCGTAGCCCACCTTGGTCTTGGTGGTGTCGATCCACGCATCGGGCACATGGGGCAGCACTTCGCGTTTGAAATACTCCTCAATATTTTCCTTAAGTGGCACGGTTTCGGTATCACGCAGGTCCGTGTCCGGATCGGGCTGGCCGTCGCGGTCGCGGCAGATTTCGGCAGTCTCGTCACGTTCACCGAGCGCAGCGAGCACGGCCTTGAGCTCCGGGGCGCTCAGGCGCATGTCGCGTTCGCGATCCACATCACGGAGCGCAGTGAGGAATTCCTTACGGTCTCTGAAGACCTTCTGCTTGGTTGCCTGGCCAACAGCGCGAAGCAGTTCGCGGATGTCCTCCTGCCGCTGCTTGCCGGCCTCGATTTCCTTTTCACGGATAGCGGGGTCTTTCTTGGCGCTGCTGGCGAGGTTCTTGAAGCCGCTTTCGTCATCAAGCCGGGCGATGCGTTCGTCGCTGGCCTGGAAGTTCAGCCGCAGCGGGCGCTCGACGGTGATTTTGTGGTAGCCGAAGTCTTCGTTGTCGAAAATCTTGCTGACCACGCGCTGGCGTTGGACCGGTTGGTGGGTGATGGGGTCTTCCTCGGTGAAGGTCCGCATCTCGCCATTTTTGAAGTTACCGAAGATTTTGGTGATTTCGCCGATGTGGTTTGGGTCTTTCTCCTTGTCGGACGGGTCGCCGATGCGCCGGCGTTTGTTGCCGAGGCTCTTCTCCATTTGCACCCAGAACTGGCGGGCATCGATGAGCTGCACCTTACCCTTGCGGGGCTTTTCTTTCCGGTTCGTGAGCACCCAGAGGTAGGTGGAGATGCCGGTGTTGTAGAAGAGTTGCTCGGGCAGCGCGACAAGGGCCTCCAGCCAGTCGTTCTCGATGATCCAGCGGCGGATTTCGCTTTCGCCTCCACCCGCGTCGCCAGTGAAGAGCGGCGAGCCGTTAAAGACGATGGCGAGGCGGCTACCGCCGTCTTGCGGGGCGCGCATCTTCGCAATCATATGCTGGAGAAAGAGGAGCGCACCGTCGTTCACGCGGGGCGTGCCTGCGCCGAAGCGTCCGCTGAAGCCGAGCGTGTCCTTCTCATGTTCGATGTATTTCTGCTGCTGCTTCCACTCCACACCGAAGGGCGGATTGGCGAGCATGTAGTCGAACGTCCATTTCTTGCCGTCCGGCGTACGATCGAAGCCGTCTTTGGTGAACGTGTCGCCGAGGATAATGTTGTCGGCGTCTTCGCCTTTGATGAGCATGTCGGATTTGCAGACGGCCCAAGCTTCGTCGTTCCAGTCTTGCCCGAAGAGCTTGGGCTGGGCGTCAGCGTTAAGGTCGCGGATGTACTTCTCAGAGACGGATAACATGCCGCCCGTTCCGCACGCGGGATCATAGATGGTTTTGACCACATGGCTGCGGGCAAGGTCTTTCTCCGGCGAGAGGAGGAGATTGACCATGAGCTTGATGACTTCGCGCGGGGTGAAGTGTTCTCCCGCTTCCTCGTTGGATTGCTCCGCACCGATCCGGATGAGTTCCTCAAAGACGTACCCCATCTGCATGGGGTCCACACGGTCTGGCGAGAGGTCAATTTTCGGATCGGTGAACGCCTTGATGACGAGGTAGAGCAGATCCTTCTCGGCCATGTAGGCGACTTGTTCGCCGAACTTGAACCGCTCCATGATGGCGCGGACGTTGGGCGAAAAACCGTTGATGTAGCTGTTGAGATTCGGCGCGAGGTGGTTCGGATCATCGAGGAGGCCGTTGAGCCCGCTTCCTACCGCTGGCTTCGCCATTGTGAACTTGGAGAGGTTATAGAAAGGCACTTTAGTAATTTGGGAAAGCCGGTGTCGGACGATGTTTTCGCCCTTCGTCTTGATGGCGGCATGCTCCTTTAAAACCTGCGCCTTCGTCGGAGCGAGAATGCAGTCGAAGCGACGTAGGACCGTAAGCGGCAAATGACTTTGCGATACTCGTTTCTTTTGTAAGGCCCACGGAGCAAATTGCAGATGCTCCAGATGAATTTGACGATTTGCGAGTGGGTTTCAGCGGTCATTCGGCAATCCCCTGTGCGTCTCTGGCTGGACTAAAAGAAAGAGTGCTTCTAACGACACGCTACACATTTAACCTCCTATGGGATGCCGCCGCAGAATACCCCTTTCCCTCTAATAAAGCACCCTGCCTTTTGGGACGTAAAACGTGAAGAAAACGGGTCTATCTGGTCTGTCTGGTCTGGATTGCGGGACTTGCGGGAATGGCGAGAAAGGCGAGACGCGGGGATGGTCTATCTTGTCTGTCTGGTTGGCTGGACCAAACCTCACCAGAGGAACCAGAGAGTCCAGAGTAAGCAAAAAGACCGGACAGCCTGCTAGGCGGCCGCGTAGGTTCTCACGTCGACTTGGACTCCTGCGCGGACGGCTTCTTCGGCAGTCTTGAGCAGGTGCGCGGTGACGCTTTCTTCCACGTACTCTTCGCCGCAATTTGTACAGACCCGCGCAGGAACTCCTTTGATGACGACTGTTGCTCCCTCGCGCTCGAGCGTGACCGTCGCTGTGCCCTGGTGAGTTTCCCCGGTTTTACAAATGACGCACATCATCGACGCTTCCTCCTCTTGAATCCCGACTCCCACTCTTCGATATCCGGCTGATAGACGGTCACGATGATCGTTTCCTGGGCCGACGCATTATCGGCTGCCACTACATGGAGGGGGCGCAAGCCACTCCCCCAGTATCAGCCGACTGGGAAAGGGCTTATCCGTCGGATAGGTTTCGATGGTCTCCCCCGTTGCGACGACCAGACTGACGTCCTCTTTGCTGATTTTCCGTTGGAACATCCGCTGGATAGCATGAACCCGAAAGACCAGGAGAAATTGGCTCATTCTGTCGTGTCCCCCACCCCACTTCTCACCCAGCGTCGTTGAAAGGAAGTCTAGCGCAGTCTCACTCGAAAGTCATCCGACCGACGACGATGCGTAGAACATGTGAGTAGGCTGATTTTCATGAGAGCTCATGCGACGGCTGGAACGTGAGGCGTAAACGGGGCGTGAAACGTGAGAGGTAAAGCGAGGTGAAGAGGGTCTGTCTGGTCGGGAGCGCGAAAGGCGGGAAAGGCGGGAATGGCGAGACGAGGGAATGGTCTATCTGGTCTGTCAGGTCTATTTGGTCTGTCTGGTTGGGATCGCGGGACGAGCGGGAATGGCAGGAAAGGCGAGACGAGGGAATGGTCTGTCTGGTTGGCTGGACCAAACCTCGCCAGAAGAACCAGCGAGACCGGATAGACGAGATAGACCAAAAAGACGAGATGAACCAGATAGTCTGGAGAGACCAGAAAGACCGTTACGCGGCTTTGGAGGCGGCTTTTTCTAGAAGCTCATGAATCAATGACTGGTAGGGCTTCCCCTGCCTGGCGGCCATCTTCCGAAGCTGGCTCAACAGCTTCGGCGAGAGGCGAATGGCGATCAACTGCTTGGCGACACCACTGGCCGGTCTGCCGACCCGACGCATGCGCTTGAGCTCGGCGTCCGTGGCTTCGGGAATATCAGAAAAATCAATCTGTGAGTCTGGCATAGGCGTGACGCTCTTTGCGACTGGCCTGCCTGGCGCTGATGATGCGGACTGTTTCTTTTTCATGATCCGCTCTCCTCAATGGCCTTCGCTAATCGCCCACGTTCCTATATTATCGTATATACGTTAATTGCCTCATGATCGCAAGATGGTCTGTCTGGTCTGGATTGCGGGACTTGCGGGAATGGCGAGAAAGGCGAGACGAGGGAATGGTCTATCAGGTCTGTCAGGTCTATCTTGTCTGTCTCGTTGGTCGAGCCGGAGTTCCCACCGGACGAACCAGAGAGACGAGATAGACGAGATGAACCAGAAAGACCAGATAGGCAAGCCCCCGCGCGTCGCGTGGAGACCGCCTAGGCAGCCCGGTGGGTGTTTGGTCCAGGCTCCATGGTAATGCCGAGTCGCCCTCCGCAGGCCAGGACAATTCTCTGGAGCGTGCGGAGTTCGTAGCGATCGTACTCGGCGTTCTCATA
>CAMDPZ010000113.1 GCA_945905765.1 Nitrospira lenta | reverse complement strand
GCGCGACTTCCCGGTAGGGAATCTGCTGTTCATCGAAACTGTCGAAGGTCAAGTCCAACACCCTCGCACGGCGCGAGCCTGCCGCTGCCGGTTCTGCCACAAACAGCCCCAGCCAAGTGCGATGCCGCCTACTTCCGATCGAACGGCCCCTGCCATAGAGCAATCCGAGATAGGCATAGTTCTCGCGGAAAAGCCCGGCATTAAAGACCAGGTCATGACCCGTTCGCTCTTGCCATTGATGGATATCGAGAGGATCCGTCAGGCCATCCTGCTGATAGTAATGCACGGTAAAGCGATACCGCTCTGGATCGACATCAATGGCGACCAAGGGTGGGACATCAGGACATTTCGCTTGAGGGCTCCAGATGGAGATGGAAAGGCCTTCTCCCAGCCGTTCCCCTGTAAGGCTTTGGGCCCATGCTACCGAAGGCCCGCCGGACATGACGAGTAAGATAGCCAGGAGCAATCTGGCTGAGCGGGTCAGAGGGAACGGCCTGTGGAAACTCTTGTCCTGTGCCATAGAATCTCGAATCATGGTCCAGCAATCGAGTATAGAGAGGGCCGACGCGCAGCGTCAATCGTTCACAGGGAAACCCGGCGCTCCGTCTGCAGCGCCGGGAACGGAGGCTCGCTTATGGATTGATGATGGCGGGAGGAATGGCCGTGAGGGGTAAATCCACCAGGCCGGAGAACATCATCGTGGCAGAGACCACCCAATCGGTGAAGGGCTGCGGATAGATACCGATCATGAGGGTGCCGGCGAGGCACACGTACAGCACCGCTTTGATCGGGCCGGACACTCTGATGGGCGACGGGTCGTGGGGTTCGCTGATGTACATCTTCTTCACGACGATGAGGTAGTAGTACATGGAAATGACGATATTGATGAGCCCCACCGTGATGAGCAGGTAGAGCCCTTCCTTCATAGCCGCGACGAAGATATAGAGTTTGCCGACGAATCCGGCCAGCGGCGGCACCCCGGCCAGCGACAGCAGGAAGACCAGCATCGAAAAGGCGAGGAAGGGCGACCGGCGGCCCAGGCCGCTGTAATCGTCGATCTCCTCGCTGCCAATCGCTTCGCTCACGGCGATGATGACGGCAAAGGCCCCGAGATTAGCGAAGAGATAGGTCAGGAGATAGAACAGGATCGCGTCGTTGCCCATCTTCGTCCCGGCCGCGAGCCCGATCAGCACGTTGCCGATCTGCGCGATGCCGGAATAGGCCAAGAGCCGCTTCATGTTCTTCTGGGCGATGGCCACGATGTTGCCGTAGGTCATCGACAGGACGGATGCGGCCACGAGCAACAGGACCCAGATCGGCTTAAAGGCCGCCAAGGCGACGAAGAACATCCTGAGGAGGATGGCGAAGGCCGCCCCCTTCGGCGCGATCGACAGGAAGGCCGTCACCGGCGTCGGCGAGCCATGGTACGTGTCGGGAATCCAGGAGTGGAACGGCACGGCGCCTATCTTGAAACCCAGCGCGCCGAAAATCAGCAGGAACCCGATGGCCAGCCCCGGCGTGACCTGGGTCAGCTTCATGTCGGAGAAGACCAGCTGCCCGGTTTCGCCATAGACCAGGCTGATGCCATAGGCGAGGAGGCCAGCGGCAAAGACGCCCAGAATGAAAAATTTGATGCCCGCTTCGTTCGACGCCATGTCCTCGCGGAGATAAGCGACGAGGACGTAGAAACCGAAGGTGGAGAATTCCAGCGTGACGAACACCGACAAGAGGTCGTTGGCGGAGGCCATGAACATCATCCCGAGGGCCGACATCACGATCAGGAAATAATATTCCCCGCGGAAGAACTTGAATCGATGGACATAGTCGATCGAGGCCAGAATGACCAGCATCGTCGAGCCGACGATGAACATCTTGAAGAACAGGGCCATCCGGTCGAGCACGAACATGTTCGCGAAGAGGGCTCCGGTCACGTCGCCCACGTTGAACCAGGCCAGGCAGCCGAGGGTGGCGCCGAGCCCGGCGATGCTGAGGTAGGCCAATTGCTCGTTCGGCAAACGGGGGAACGAAAAGTCGACGATCAGGATCAGGCAGAGCCAGACCGTGAGGATGATTTCCGGCAACAGCAACAGCAGATCGGATGGGGATATCGTCAGAGAAAAGTTCATGGCTGGCCTCCGCCCACGGGAACCGCGGCTGTGGGTTCAGGGCTCACGACGGAAAGCGTGCTCCCTGCGCCTGGAGCCTCCAGCTTCACGGCCGGAGATTCCGCAACGAGCGGCACGACGCGGGTGATCTTGGCGATCAAGGGGTCCACGCCGGATCGCACCACGTTATAGAGATGCATCGGGAAGAAAAAGAATCCGATGCTGACGGTGATCATGATCAGGAGCGGCAGACGATCCACTAAGGACACGGCATCGTGCGCGTGGCTGTACTTCTGATCCATCGGTCCGTAGAAGAGCCCCCGCATCATCTTGAACAGGTAAGCCAGGGTCAGCACGATCCCGACCACCGCGACGATGACTTGGAAGGGATATTTCTCCCAACTACCGACGATGATCATGACCTCGGCGATGAAATTGATCGTGCCCGGCACACCGATCGAGGCCATGCAGCCGATCACGAAACAGCCGGAAATAAACGGCATGCGGTTCGCGAGCCCTCCGAGCGAGGGAATGTCGCGGGTATGGGTCTGGTCGTACACCCAGCCGGCCATCGCGAAGAGCATGCCGGTCGCCATGGCATGGGCGAACATATACATCACCGCGCCGGTCAAACTGATGTAATCCAACGCCGCCATGCCGAGGAACACATAGCCCATGTGGCTCGAGCTGGAATAACCGATGACATACTTCGTGTCTTTGGCGTAATAGGCCACGAACCCGCCATAGACGATACTGAACATGCAGAGCACGGCCGCGATGGGCATGAGCTCCCTGGTCGTCTCCGGCAGGATCTCGAAGGCCACCCGGATGATGGAGAAGTGCCCGAGCTTCATCAGCACGCCCGCGTGCAACATGCTCGTGGCGGCTGGGGCTGCTGCGTGGCCCACAGGCGACCAGGAATGCAGCGGCCAGAGCGGCGCGATCGAGGCGAACCCGAAGAAGATCAACAGCCAGATGATCTTGTCCAGCGTCGTGCCCAGCACCGGGATATGCATCAGGTTGGCATGTTCGCGTAACACCAGAATGTCGAAGGTGTTGAGCCCCGAATACTTGTAGATCAGCAGAATGCCCATCAAGGCCGCGACGGCAAAGGCCGAGAGGAAGAGCACCAGCTTCATCGCGGCATATTCTTTACTGTTGGAGCCGAAGTTGTAGATGAACCCGACCGAGTCCCGCAGCTTCAATCCTTCCGGGTCCGTCATCTCGTTGTACTTCTTCGTATGGCTGCCCCACATGCCCAACAAGAGATACATGGGGATCACGGACATCTCGTAGAAGAAGTAGAGGAAGAACAGATCCAGCGACATGAAGACGCCGATCGTGGCGGCAGCGAGGATGAGCAGCCAGATATAGAATTCTTTCGTCCGGTCTTTGACGTGCCAGGAGACGAAAATGCCGGCGAACAGCAAAATGCCGGAGGCCAGCACCAGCGGCGTGCCGATGCCATCCACTCCGAGGTGGAGCGAGATCCCCAGCTGGCGCGACCATTCAAACTTCTGGACGAACTGGAAACCGCCCTTCACATAGTCGTAAGCATAGAACAGGTAGAGCGAGGACAGCAGACAGACGAAGGCCGAGCCAGCCGCGATGCCCCGCACCAGCATCGGCTGCCGGTTGGAGACGAAGATCAGCGCGATGGCGCCCAGGAAGGGGGCGAAGAGAATATAGAGCAGTGCGTAATCACCCATACGATCAATCCACCCTTATCTGCGGCTTGGACTCGAGTGACGGCATGGCGCCCCGGTCCACTCGATCGACTAACGCCTGCACCGACCCGTTCATCATTCTCAAAAAGGGAGCGGGATAGAGTCCAATCCAAAGAATCATGACCGACAGGGCCGAGGCGATGATCATTTCGCGGGGATGCAGATCTTTCAGGGAGTCTTTCACCGCCTTGCCGACCGGTCCCAGCATCGCCCGCTCGTAGTACCAGAGAAAATAGGCCGCGCCGAAAATGACACCGGTGACCGCGATCCCGCCGTACAACCAATTGGCCTTGAAGGTGCCCAGGAGGATCAGAAATTCTCCGACGAAGCCGTTGGTGCCGGGCAAACCGATCGAGGCCAAGCCGATCAATAAGAAAAAGCTGGCGAGCAAAGGAGTCTGTTTGGCCATGCCGCCGAAAGCGCTCAACTCGGTGCTCTGCTGCCGTGAATAGAGAAAGCCCGCGATAAAGAAGAGGCCTGCCGTGCTGAACCCCAAGTTGATCATGGTAAGCAGGCTGCCCTGAAGCCCCTGATAATTCAAAGCGAAGAGGCCGATCACGACGAACCCGAGGTGGCTGATGCTGCTGAAAGCCAGGAGCCGGCGGAAATCCGACTGGATCAGCGCCATGATGGCCCCGTACAAAATGGCCAGCAAGCCCAGGACCATGATGACTGTGACGACGGTCTGACTCTTCGAGGCATCCGGCAGCAAGGGAATGCTAAAGCGGATGAAGCCGAAGGTCCCGAGCTTCAGCCCTGCCAGCACCACCGCCATGCCGATCGGTCCCTCCAGGAGGGCGTCCGGGAGCCAGGTATGGAACGGGAACAGTGGGGCCTTGAATGCAAAGCCGAGGAACAGGAGCCAGAAAATCAGGATCTGCTGGCTGAGCGGAATCGGCACGGCAAGCAGCTCCAACAGGTCGAACGAATAGGTCGGATCCATATGGTGCAACGTCGCCCACTGGTGATAATTGAGGTCCAGGAGGGCGATGCCGACCAACATGAACACGCTGCCGAGCAGGGTGTAGAGCACATATTTCAACGCCGCGTAATGCCGTTCCGCTCCTCCGCCCCAAAGCTTGATCAAGAAGTAGCTGGGGATGAGCATCAATTCCCAGAAGACGAAGAAGAGGATCAAGTCGATGGACAGGAAGACCCCCATCGTCGTCGTTTCGAGCGCGAGCAGGGCCATCATGTAGAGCTTCACTTGATGGCGGACTGTGTCCCAGGAATAGATGACGATCAGGACCGTGAGGAAGGCCGTCAGCCCGACGAACAACACGCTGATCCCGTCGACCGCCAGGTGATAGCTCACCCCGAGGGCGGGAATCCAGGACACATGTTCCGCAAACTGCATCGCCGCGGAATCGGGCAGAAACCGGATCAGCACGAACACGGAGAGGGCCAACTCCACCAGCGCGATCGTCAACGCGGAGGTCCGCACCATATCCTCGTCCTCGACCAGCCACAGGACCACGGCCCCGACGAGGGGGAGGAAGAGGATACAGGTCAGAATAGGAAATGTTGAGGCCAGTTCTTCTAACATACAGTGTGCTTATAGTTGCATGATGAGCTGAATAATCACCGCTAACAGGAA
>CAMDPZ010000112.1 GCA_945905765.1 Nitrospira lenta | reverse complement strand
GTCTTGCTCCTGCTCCGGCTTCTCAAGCCGCTCGAATCCGAGAATCCCTAGCCATTGGGCCTGCTGGTGGCAATAACTCGGAATAATTTTGTATAGTGGAGTCCGAGGCGATACGATGCGAACCAAGCTCCTGATAGTCATCCTTCTTGCCGTACTGGCCGGCGCCGCGACGTTCGGCTGGCTGGGCTATCGCCTGTTCACCACCGGCTTTAGCGCGAAGACAGAGCCCCAAGCGATCGAGATCTTTCTGGCGCGCCAGATCCGGCATCTCGCCATCCCGATCGCGCAACGGAACAGCCCCAACCCTGTCCCGCTCAGCCCGGATCTCTTGCAGGAAGGATTAGCCCACTTCGCAGACCATTGCGCGGTCTGCCATGCCAACGACGGGAGCGGGCAGACGCCCATCGGCAAGAATGTGTACCCCAAGGCGCCGGACCTCCGGTTGCCAGAGACCCAATCGATGTCCGACGGGGAACTTTTCTGGGTCATTCACAACGGCATTCGCTTCACCGCCATGCCGGCCTGGGGCGAAGGCGATCCGGCCCAGGACCTGGACAGCTGGAAACTGGTCCACTTCCTTCGCCATCTGCCGCAACTGACAACAGAAGAGCTCGACCAGATGAAGACCCTCAACCCCAAAACGAAGAAAGACCTGGAAGAGGAAGCCGCGTTCGACCAATTCCTCCAGGGCAACGACTCTGCGGCGATCCAGCCGGAGAGCGGCCATCATCATTAAGCGACCGTGTGCATGAAAAAGGACCGATTTACCATGCTGTACCGGAGTCTTCTCGCTTGCGCCCTCTGTCTCATCGCCTCCACCGCCTTTGCCCATGGCAGCGGACAACATGTGCTCGGCACGGTGACGGCCGTCGACGCGGGGCACCTCACCATCAAGACGCCCAAAGGCCAGACCGTAGACGTGCACATCAACAAACAGACCAAGTTCAGGGAAAAGGGCAATCCGAAAGGCGCTAATCTGCCTTCGGTGGGAGATCGCGTCGTCATCGAAGCGACCAAGGCCAACAAGATCCTGACCGCAACCGAAGTCCATTACGCATCAGGCAAACGTATGCCAAGCCCGGCACAACCGGCGCCCACTCAAGCAAGGTGATCTATGCCAACCGTTCATGTGACGCGAGAAATTTATAACTACTTCTTTCGCGGCGGGTTTCAAGCCGTCACCACCCGCGTGCTGGTCACGGGGATCGCGGTCTTCCTGGCCGTCATGACCGTGCCGGGCATTGAGGTCGATTCGATCCCTGCCGGAATCGCCGCCATCCTCGTGCTCATGTTCCTCAATCTCCTGGTCCGGCCCATCCTCTTTGTGCTGACCCTCCCCTTGATCGTCCTCTCGTTGGGACTCTTTCTCATTGTGGTCAACGCCCTGCTGCTCGAATTCACCGCCTATCTCGTCAAGGGATTCACCGTCACGGGATTTTGGCCGGCGGTCGGCGGCGCGGTCGTGATCAGTCTGGCCACGACGATCCTCAATGCCTGGACCGCGGAACCGCGCCCGGTGGAGCCGCACGCATTCCCTCAACAACGTGCCCCCAGGATTATCAACCCCGACGAATAACAGACCCATTCCTTTTCATTGAATTGCCCGGCGCACGTTGTTACAATGCCTGCGTTAGTCCACCCAAACTCACGAATGACACCCACAGCCCCACACAGCAAACCAATTCCCGAGACGCAGCTTCAGCGGACCTTGACAGCCGTGCTGAACGACTTGCCGGTCGACGCCGCGCTGGCCGCCGTCTTCCACCGGGACCAAGGCCCGCTGATCGGCCATGCGGCACGGGGCTTCACCCCGCGCGACACGCAAGCGATCCTCCGGACCCTCTCGGCCCCCGCCGTCGCAGCCGCATCGGCCGCGAACAGCCAGGAAGATGGACGCACCATTCGTCTCCGCTTGATTACGCCTGGCGCGAAATCGATGCTCGCCGTGCCCCTCCGGTATCGCAATAAAACTTACGGCTTCCTCGTCATCGGGCGCAAAGAGAGCGCCACCTTCGCGAAAAAAGAAAAAAGTTTGATGGAGCAGGCCAGCGACGAGGTCACGAAAGCGCTGGAGCGCGACGGCCTCTTCGACATGAACGTGGTGCTCAGTCGGCCCTTCGTCGCCCACGAGCCGGTCCCTCCGCCACCCTCGCCCGCAGAACTGTTTGCGGCGCCGGTGTCGCAGCTCACGCCGGAACTCCAAGACAAAATTATCGCCGCGCTGACGGATGCCAACCAATATGTCGCCTATGATCGCATCTGGGCCTGCCACTACGACCCCCTCGCGGGCAACGTCGAAGTCCTGGGCATGGCCGGCGATCTGAAGAGCGAGCAGAAAGACGGGAAGAAAGATCTGAAGCCGGGCCACCGCCTCACGCTCGACAGCTCCGCCTCAGGCTGGGCAGTCCGCCATCGCAAGCCGCGCGTGGATCACGACCTCGCCTCCACCCAAGGGCGGTTTCTCGATCACAAATATCTGTTCAAGGACCGGCTGCTCTCCTCGCTCGTCGTGCCCTTCTTCGTCCGGGGACAAGTGGGCGGCACCATCACCCTGGCCTCGAAAGAAGCCGGACGGTACCAACAGACGGATGCCCGCACGCTCGAACCGATTATCGTCAAGATTGCAGAAATCCTCCAGGCGCCTGTATCGGCGCCGGCCAGCCAGGCCCAGGTCGCTGGCCAAGAAGGCGCGCCGGGAGAGGCCACCGCTCCGGATTCTTCTGAGCCCATCATTAGAAAGCAGGAACGGCAGGCTGCGATCGGCGAGTTCAGCATGTTCCTCGCCACAGAAGTGCGCGAACCCCTCGCCTCGATCCGCGCCCAACTGGAAGAAGTCACGGCGGAAGGCATTCTCGATTTCGACCCCCAGACGCGCGTCGAGAACGCGATGCGCGATTTGATCCGCGTCGAAGCCATTCTGAACGAGATTTTAGACTTCGCGAAACCGCTCGAACTGAACCGGCGGCTCCTCCGCATCCCCGAAGTCATCGAAAGCGCGCTCACGGTGGTCGCCACCGACCTCGAAGTCACCAGAATCCAGGTGACCAAGGACTATGCGACGATGATCGCGCCGGTCCGCGGCGACGA
>CAMDPZ010000111.1 GCA_945905765.1 Nitrospira lenta | reverse complement strand
CTCATGGAGTCCAGCGATCTGGCGATGAAGACCGGCTTGAAGGTTCGCTACCGTCTGATCAGCCTCTGGCCTATTAACCCCATCAATGGGCCGTACAACGAATCTGAGAAAGCAGGGCTAGAGGCCGTACGCCAGCATCCCGAACGGTCCGCGACGAACACCGTGAAGGATGGCGATCAGACCTATTTCCAAGCCATTTATGCCGATCGCGCCGTCAGCCAGTCCTGCATCGGCTGCCACAACACACATCCCAAGAGCCCAAAGAACAACTTCACGATGAACGAGGTCATGGGCGGATTAGTGATCGAGATTCCACTGGCCCGATAGAAGGAAAAAATTGGCCGGGAGTCTTTTCCTTGACAGAATCGCCTGGTTTTCTGCAGAAAATCCGCATGCGGTGCCGTCCACGCCTCGCTGCCGGAGACCTTGCCGATCACATCCTGAACCGTCGCCTCGGGCGACTACCGCTCTTCGAGAAGGCCTCCGGCGTACTCACCTGCTTTTCGCCCAAGCCCTACCCGGATTCACCCCGATCCATCGATATCGCCCTCCACGAGAAACCGGGTGACGATTCAGTCTGGTTTTCCGCTGCCACCGGAGATCCTGCCATCTACCGATTCGGCGTCGGACAACAGATGTTCGAGAAACACAAGACGACCTCTTCGAGCTGGCCGAGGTACCTGGCTTTGGATGTAACAGGCTCGGCCTGGGTCACGGACATCAACGGCAACAGCCTCATCTTTTGCCCGAAAGGCAAGAGCTGCGGGGAGGCGATCTTCCAGTCCAAAAAATTCACATTGGACAAGGTTCGGCAACAGCTGATCCGCAAAGAATTCAAGGCCCAACCGACCCTATCGAAAACCCCCTCTCGAGCCGTGACGGTCACAAAGAAGGAATACCCCTGCGCCCTAGAATACCAGTTCGATACGCCCAACTCACCCGACCAGATTCAGCTGCAGTACCAAGGCAAAAAACGCCGGCGTTCTTCTATGTCAGTTGGGGTGCAAACCGGATCGGACGGCTCGCGCCCAGCCTTGCCTCCAGGACGGCAAGGTTGGGACCGGCTTGCGAGATGCGCTGCTGGCTTCATGCGCGTCGGCCACGTCTTTCCCGCCTTCAGCCATAGACTACCGGCCATACCCTTTCCGCCCCTCTTCACAGCCTCAGTTCGCCCTCCTGCCAGGCAACAAAAAGTCTTACGCTACGTAGAATATTACACTACGTAGTCATTGCGATATTTTCGACTCTCACATACACTTATGCTGTCCCAAATTGCCGAGGGTACTAGACCTTATCCATGGACACCGCCGCAAACAGGAAGCAGCGGAGTCGGGTATGCCCTCCCCACCTCGACCTCAGTCCGTCAAGAAAAGGGCGATCAGCGATCAGATGGTTAAGAAACCAGGCAAACCAGAGAAGTCCACCGGACTCCGGAGGCAGGCAGAGAAATTGCTGCGCGCCACGCCCCGTGACGTCGCGGCCCTGCCGATCAAGGACGTGCAACAGCTCGTCCAGGAGTTGCAGGTTCATCAGGTCGAACTGGCAATGCAGAACGAGGAGCTGCGCCGAGCCCAGGTGGAACTCGAAGAGGCGCGGAGCCGCTATGTGAGACTGTATGACGACGCACCCACTGGCTACCTGACCCTGGATCCCAAAGGAATCATTCTCGAAGCGAATCTGCCGGCCTGTACGTTACTGGGGGTCAACCGGAAAGATCTGAGGGGAAAGCCCATCACGCTATGTATGCTGGCGAAAGATCAGGCGACGTTCCGTCGCCATATCCACGAACTCTTCCGCACAGGAATCCGGCAGGTCTGCGAAGTGGATCTCGCGCGACAAGACGGCAGTCCAATCTCGGTCCAATTCGAATCGGTGGCCGTTCAGGATGAGGCAGGACCAGCCGCCAGAATGCTAACGGTGGTGCTGGATATTACGCAGCGCAAGCGGATCGAGCAGGCGCTCCAACAAGCGCACAACGAACTGGAGCAGCTGGTCGCAGAGCGCACGGCTGAACTCCGACAGACGGTCGAACGGCTCCAAACGGAGATGACCGAGCACGAACAGGCGAGCAGGGCTCTGCAGACGTCCCAGAACCGAGTGCGTCAGATGCAGAAGATGGACGCCCTCGAGCAACTGGCCGGCGGCGTCGCCCATGACTTCAACAATATCCTCACCGCCATCATCGGCAACGCCGAAATCGCTTCCGCGAAAATTTCGCCCGACCACCCGTCACGGACGAACCTCACGAGAATTATCGAAGCCGGCGACCGGGCTTCCTGTCTTGTCCAGCAAATCCTCACGTTCACACACCAACAGCCCTTCTCACGAACTCTCCTCTCCCTCCCCCCGGTGATGGACGAAGTCCTCTCCTTGCTGCGGGCCACCCTCCCGACCGGCATCCAGCTGACCTGCACCTGCGATCCGGGCACGCCACCAGTCCTGGCCGATACCACTCAAATCCATCAAGTCGTGATGAACCTCTGCACCAACGCCTGGCATGCGCTGGGAGAGCAACCGGGATCCATCGCACTGGACTTGGCGCCAGTCACGCTGACCCAGCCGCTACGCGGATTCCACGCGACGCTGCCGCCGGGCCTCTATGCACGCCTGTCCATCATGGATAGCGGCTGCGGCATGGCCCCGGACACGCTGGAACGAATCTTCGATCCGTTCTTTACTACCAAACCAATGGGCCAGGGCACGGGCCTCGGCTTAAGCGTGGTCCAGGGCATCGTCCTGGGACACGAGGGTGGCATCGTCGTGGACAGCCGCCCAAACCAGGGCACGACCATCCACCTCTACTTTCCTGCAGCCGACGCACCGGCCCCAATGCGCGAGCCGGCCAGGACGGCACCAGCCAGGATACAGGGCCGAAGCCTCCATCTGCTCTATCTGGATGACGAGGTCATGTTGGTGGAGCTGGTGCGAGCCCAGTTCGAGCAACTCGGCTATCGGGTCACCGGCTATACCAGGCCGACAGAGGCCCTCGAGGCGATCCATGCCGATCCGGGAGGGTTCGATGTCGTGGTGACGGACTACAACATGCCGGGGATGTCGGGCCTGGAGGTCGCCCGAGCCCTCGCCCGCATCCGCGCAGACCTGCCGGTGGTGCTAGTATCGGGATATCTCTCCCCAACCACCCAGGCAACTCTCCGTGCCGCCGGCATCACGGAAATTGTCGATAAGCCCACCATGCTCCGGCAATTGGGAGACGTGATCGCTCGCCTCCTTGACAAACCGCCACAGGCATAGACCGGCATGGGCCGCGAGACGCGCAGGGATCTTCGGTACAGCAGAACCATGACTGTCCGGTCTTGCCATCAGCCAGAGGCCACTCGTTCTTCCACCCCCCTCACTGTACGCGCCCGCATCATCCATTGCCTGGTGGATAGGCCGGAGCAACCGTCATCGTCACGCCCCTGGACGACAGAGTTGCGGCTTGTAGTATGACCGCAAGAGTGTTACCACGGAGCATTCGCTTCCAACTTTGACTGAGGCTTCTTTTACCTTGAACAGGACAGTGAGGCACCCATGACACAAAACCTCGCGCAATTGAAATCAGACCTTCGGCGCTGGACGCTGATATTAGGCGTGTTGCAGATTACCGTCGGCTGCCTGGTGGGCTTCATTCCTCCCACGGCGGTGCAGTGGTTTCGCGGCATTCTCATGAGCCACATCGAATACACCGCCAACGGCGTCTTGATGGTCGTCTTGGGATTC
>CAMDPZ010000110.1 GCA_945905765.1 Nitrospira lenta | reverse complement strand
GCGAGTATTCGGCTCGTAGGTCGTCTCATATTGAATTGAACTCGGCGAGGTTCTTCCGTTCGCCAGGATGACATACAGATGGTGCCCTCGAAGAAACAAGCCGCCTGAGGTAATCAACGGCGTGCGTTGACCATCCCGTTGGACGAAATAGAAAGTAACAAAATCCCTCGGAGACGCTTTCGCAAGGCCGACAACAAGATGAGATGCCACGCCGGCTATTAGGTCACGATCGGTGAACGCCGCTGTGCCATGATCTTCTCCTAGAAACCCAAAGGTACCGACCACATCTCGTCCCTGTAATTGAAGCCCGCGCAAAACCGCCGTCATAATGTCGTTCGAAACCGATGCCGGATGCGAATGTCCTGCGCCAGCGCGGGGATCGTACTCGATCGCGACAAGCAGAGCGGGATCATCATGAATCGGAATGGGGGGGGGCGATATCGAGCAACCGGAAAGAGCGGCGAAGAGACATGCTGTGATGCACACTGATTGAACCCACGTCATTGCCGGCCCCCCTTTATCAGGCTGCAGTCTATCAGAAGTGTGAATCGTAAGAATAGGCAGCTGGGAAGAATCCTCCCAGCTGCCAGACCAAGGAAGCGAAGATTACCGGGTTGCGGCGATCATGCCGATAGAAGAAGTATGACCACCGACAAGGGCCTGGAGATTCGTCGTAATCTGTTGGCTCGAGATTGGATAGACCCCTGCTTTCGCAATGGCCTCCTGTCCTTCCCGGCTATTGATATACCGCAGGAACTCTGCAATCTCCGGCTCCAGTTCGCCTTTTGGATCTCGCTTGGCGTAGAGGTAGAGCGAGCGCGTCAGTGGATAGGTCCCATTCGTCGCGGTTTCAGCTGTCGGGACGACAGGCGTTTCTCCGGTTTTTGGCGCAATGGGAAGGATCCTGACCGTCGAGGCTTGAAATCCGATACCGGCATAACCGATGCCCAGGAGGTCTCTGCTGATATCGAGAATCTCCATCGCTGTTCCCGGCTCCTCTTTCACCTCGGACTTGAGGGTGCCATCAAGCAGCGCGGTATGAATAAACAACGTTCTGGTTCCGGAACGTTTGTCGCGGCCATAGAGTCTGACCGGTTGTTGCTCCCATCCGTCCGCCAACCCCAGCTGTCCCCAGGTAGTGATATTAGGGGCTCCACGTTTCCGTGATTGGCTGAACAGTGCGTCCACCTGATCCAGCGTCAACCCCTGGAGCGGGTTCTGATGGTTGACATACAGAGCGATCGCGTCTAGCGCGATCGGAACTTCCGTGGGCTCAAATCCATAGCGCGACCGGAAATCTTTCCGTTCGTCATCTGTAAACGGTCGAGACGAAGCCAATAGTTTGACGTGACCGGAGACTAAATGTCCCTGCGACTTGGCATCGCCGCGACGAATGGTTGCTTGATCCTGTAAGAATTGCCGCATTGCGGCGTCGGACCCGCCTCCCTGAACAGCGATCTTGATGTTCGGCTGCCAGAGCTTGAAGGCGGAGGCCGCTTTAACAATGATGGGCTGCATGGTGTCCGATCCGGCAATGACGATCGCTCCCGATACGCCGGTCTTTGGTTGATATGAGGCGATGCTGGAATCCACGACTGGCCGAACAAGATTGAGCGGCTGCTCGGCTCGGGCTGACGTCAGGCTGAATAGACACAGAGCGCTCACCATTCCCGCAGTAACACCCCTTCGACTATGTCTGTATAAGCTGTTCACTCGTCTAACCTCCTTGATGAAAGAGATACTGGAATACGGCACCACTAGCCGCTGCTGCCTGAGTCAACCTTACAGACGTAACATTGCCCGCTTGTGACAGCCATGTTACATCCGCGTTAACTATTTAGGTTCAGATATAGACTGATAGTAGACTCCGAAATAACGGTCAGACTGTATGCCCAACGATACCGAGGCAAGACCAACCGGTCCTATTGTGGCTGTGCAATATCTCGAACCATCCTTCTCCCTTCCGGCGCTACGAAGATACCGTGATACCTTCTAGAAGGCACCGCTCTTCTTTCAAGTTAACATGAAGTTTACGCATCCGTGACCGGCGCATAATGAACAGGGACTAGTCTGTACTGAATTGAGCTGACAGCGTTCCTGTACCCAACATCACAATGGCCTGCGAAGCCGCGATTCAAAGGAAGCATATATGTCAACGATGCAATACATGAGAATGCCCATGGGAGGGCTCATTGTCGTCTCTGTGATAACCGGACTATTAGCAGTGTGTGTCTCAGGGGGGCATCTGGCGCAGGCCGATCAAACGGGTCTCATTAAAGTCGATGGGTCGAGTACCGTGTACCCGCTCACGGAGGCGGTGGCGGAAGAATTTCAGAAAGCGAACCGTGGGCGCATCAGAGTGACCGTGGGCATTGCCGGCACAGGCGGCGGATTCAAGAAATTCTGCCGGGGCGAGACGGACATCGCCGATGCCTCCCGGCCGATCCTCAGGGAAGAAATGGATCTCTGTCAGAAGAACGGCATCGCCTATTATGAATTGCCCATCGCTTTCGATGCCTTGACGGTGGTGGTAAGCCCGAAGAACACCTGGGTCACCTCGATGACGGTCGAAGAGCTGAAGCTCATCTGGGAACCGGCAGCCCAGAAGAGAATCACCAAATGGAACCAGGTCCGTTATGACTGGCCGGACGCACCGCTCGTGCTTTTTGGCGCCGGCTCCGATTCCGGCACGTTCGATTACTTCACCGATGCGATTGTGGGAAAAGCCAAGGCTAGCCGTGGCGATTACACCGCCAGCGAAGACGATAACGTGCTGGTCCAGGGCATCGCGAACAATAAAAATGCGTTGGGCTACATCCCCTTTGCCTATTACGCAGCGCAAATGAAGAAGCTGAAAACGGTGTCCATTGCCGGGAAAAATGGACCAGTGTTTCCCAATGTTGAAAATGTCGTCAATGGCAGCTATCAGCCTCTTGCACGTCCCCTCTTCATCTATGTCAGCGAGACGGCAGCCAAGCGGACAGAGGTGAAAGACTTCGTCGACTACTACCTGACGGAAGGCCCCAAGCTGATCGCAGAAGTCTGGTATATTCCTTTGCATAAGCAAGCGTATGGCATGGCGCGTGAGCGGTTCAAAACAGGCGTCCTGGGAACCGGGTTTGGCGGTGTGCCGGAAGTCGGACTGGCCGTTGAAGAAATTATGAATCGTCCCCCTAAACGGTAGGTCTCCCTGAGGATTCTGTCCCGACTCTGATTCCAGGAACCGACATGAAAAGGTCCGTCAGTTGATGCACTGTGCCCCAGGATAGGATTTAACCCGTGTCTTCCTATCTCTAACCATTTGAAATCATAGGTGACTTATTCTGATTGTGAATCGAGGTCTCCTGGCCGTGCAGATGCTGCCCAAGAGCCAATTCTCGGGATAGTTATTTTGGACAAGAATGATTTCGACCTCTTTTGTCCAACCATCCGTTATCGAGGAGGATACTCGTGATGAAAAAAGTGCTGGTACTTCTGGCCCTTGCCGCCACAATCGCGGGCTGTGCAGGATCGGACAAGAAGACGGCGGGCCTGCCCTTGATGGCGCCTGCAGGAGCACCGGCTGCTGCGGTCACGGCGGTCGACAGAGGGAACCATCTGTTCGCCCAAGGCCAGTGGGAGCTGGCCTTAGCGCAGTACGCAGCTGCGATCAAAACTCACCCTGTGCTGGCCGAGGCTCATTATGATCTAGCCCTGACACTGGATCGACTGGGCAGAAATACGGAGGCTACCGCCCACTATAA
>CAMDPZ010000109.1 GCA_945905765.1 Nitrospira lenta | reverse complement strand
TTTCGCACCCTTGATCGCTACGTGACGTTTCTTGGCAGTTTCGATGAAAACGAGGAAAAGCGGTGGAGCTACTTTCCTGCCAGTCAGAGACCTGAACTTCCCTTTGAGAAACGGTGACCCGGTTGCATCAACCCATTGTCGGATTTCATTTAGATGAATATGGCGATTGGATGGCAGATCTGCTCTGTGGCCATGGGCAGCATGTGCGTCATCAGCCGCCAATGACGAATCGGCCCTGGGTCCTGACAGCGGTAGGTAGGACTCAGCATCTCGGAGAGATCTTGAACTGCAAGAAGTGCGACAAAGCGGAAGCCCTGAGCGTTAGGCCCCTCGCGTAGGGGCGCTGACCAACCGTTTCATCCGTGCCGATCGTTTTTCCAGGGGAAGGCCGTATTCGAGTAGCCCCGCACCTCCCAGAAGCCCTTCTCATCCTGCTCCGAAAAGGTAATCTCCTTCACCCATTTGGCGCCTTTCCAGGCATAACGTTTCGGGACAATCACACGAACCGGGCCTCCGTGCTCCTTCGTGAGGGGTCTGCCGTTCCATTTGTAGGTCAGGAGCACGTCCCGGTCGTCGCAGGCTTCGATCGGTAAATTGGTCGTGTAGTCGTCGAACGATTTGAAGAGGACGAACTTGGCCGAGGGCAGAGGCTTCACCATGGCGATGATGTGTTGGAAGCTGACCCCTTCCCACTCGTTGTCGAACCGGCTCCAGCTCGTGACGCAGTGGAAGTCGGAGACACCTTTGAATGGGGGTTGAGCGAGGAACTCTTCCCAGGTCCAGGTGGCAGGATTGGTGACGGCTCCACCGATCGTCAGTTGCCATTCCGCGAGGGAGATTTCCGGCTTGAATCCCAGGTCCAGGACCGGCCAGGTTTCGACGAGATGTTGCCCCGGCGGCAGGCGATCATCGCCTTCGTAGAACACTTCCCGCTCTTCGCCACCTCGGCGGGCCTTGGCCCATTGTTCTTTGGTTTTGATGAGTCGGTCGTTCTGGTCCATGTTGGCCTCCTCGTATTAGGGTACGGGAGCAGCAGCAGTCCTGACAAGCCGTCCATTGGACCTATTGGTGCATGGCCCCGATTGACACCCATGAGAGGAGTCCCCATGATATCCGCATAGAACTATGACGAATTCCATCTCAACGACTATTTCTGCGAATGGCTCGAGCCGGGGCAAGATCCTGATTGTGGTGGCCTTCGGGCTGGCAGTTGGCCTGTTCTTCTATTTCGATCTCGGGCGGTTTCTCTCCCTGGGCTCCTTGCAAGAGCATCGTGATCAGTTGCTGGCCTTCACGGACGCACATTATGCGCTGGCGGCCGGATTGTTTATCGTGACCTATATTGCGGTGGCCGGCCTGTCGCTCCCTGGCGCGGCGATCATGACTCTTGCCGGCGGGTTTCTCTTCGGTAGTCTGTGGGGGACCCTTTTTGCGAATCTGGGGGCCACGACCGGCGCGACTCTGGCCTTTCTGTCCGCCCGTTATCTCCTGCACGATTGGGTGGAACGGAAATTCGGAGGACTGCTTGGCCCGATCCAAGCGGGATTCACGAAGAACGCCTTTAGTTATTTGATGACCTTGCGGCTGATCCCGCTCTTCCCCTTCTTTCTCGTCAATATGGTCTCGGGGCTGACGAGGGTGAGCCTCGGCACCTACGTGGCTGCGACCGCCATCGGCATCGTCCCGGGGAGTTTCGTGTTTGCCTATGCGGGGCGGCAGCTCGGATCGATCAATTCGTTGCAGGAAATTGCTTCGCCGAACATGTTGCTGGCCTTCACCTTGCTCGGGCTCCTGGCGCTGGCGCCCGTCCTCTACAAGAAGTTCGCAGCCAAGCCGTTATGACCATCACTTCGTGAAACGCGAGGCGTGAAACGTGAAATCTAACAGAAGATGGGGATCGCTACGATGAGTCGCCAGGAAGAATCGTTGATGCTCCCGGACGACGAACACAACCGGACGCTCCTTGAGAATGTCCATCCGTCGACCTGGGTGAATCCCGATTCAACCGGGCGCTACAACCTCGTGGTGATCGGAGCAGGGACGGCGGGGCTGATTACGGCGGTCGTGGCGGCGGGCCTTGGGGCGAAGGTGGCCTTGATCGAGCGGCGCTTGATGGGTGGCGATTGCCTGAACGTCGGCTGCGTGCCCTCCAAGGGCCTGATCCGGGCGGCGAAGGCCTGGTCCGATCTTAAGCGGACGGAAGAATTCGGAATTCATGTTCCTCCCGGCGTGACCTGCGACTTTGGCGCCGTCATGGCCAGGATGCGGAAGTTGCGCGCGAGGATCAGCCACAATGATTCCGCCCACCGGTACAAGGCGCTTGGCGTGGATGTCTATATCGGCGATGCGACGTTTGTCGACAGAGAGACCGTTTCAATCACAGGGCAGGCCGGCAACAGGACTGTGAGATTCGCCAAGGCCGCAATCTGCACAGGAGCAAGGGCCTCCGCTCCGCCCATTTTTGGCCTCTCAGAAACAGGCTATCTCACGAACGAAACGGTCTTCTCGCTGACGGAGTTGCCTTCGCGCCTGGCTGTCATTGGGGCTGGGCCGATTGGATGCGAACTGGCTCAGGCCTTTGCCCGGTTCGGCAGCCAGGTCTATCTGATCGAGGCGTTGCACGGGATGATGCCGAATGAAGACCGGGACGCGGCCCAGATCGTCCAGCAATCCCTCCTTCGAGAGGGTGTCCAGCTGCTCTGCTGCGGCATGGATCTTCGTGTGGCCAGTACGGAGAGCGGTAAGCGGTTGACGGTCGAGTCTCATGGCCAGAGGTATGACGTCATGGTGGATGAGATCCTCGTCGGGGCCGGGCGCAGGCCGAATGTGGAGGGGCTTGGGCTGGAGCTTGCCGGGGTCGAATACGACAAGAGTGGTGTGACGGTGAATGGCCGGTTACAGACGACGAATCCTCGCATCTACGCCGCCGGGGACATTTGCTCCAAGTATAAATTTACCCATGCGGCCGATGCGATGGCGCAGATCGTCATCCAGAATGCCCTCTTCCCCCATCCGTTCGGCTTGGCCTATGCGAACGTGGATTCGCTGATCATGCCCTGGTGCACCTTCACTGAGCCGGAGATTGCTCATGTGGGTCTGTACGAGGCGGACGCGAAGGCTCAAGGGCTGGAGGTGGAAACCTACACGGTCAAGCTGAACGAAGTGGATCGCGCGATTCTCGACGGAGAAGAGGAGGGGTTCGCGCGGGTGCATATCCAGAAAGGCTCCGACAAGATTCTGGGTGCGACGATCGTGGCGGCCCATGCGGGGGAGATGATCAACGAATTCTCCGTGCTGATGAGGGCGGGAGTCGGAGCCAAGGTGATTGCCGGGACGATCCATCCCTATCCGACGCAGGCGGAAGTGAGTAAGAAGGTCGTGAACCTCTGGCGGAAGGCGCATTTTACTCCACGCACGAAGGCCCTGTTGGTGAAGTTGTTTGCCTGGCTGAGGAGGGGATGAGGAAGGGACGGTTATCCCACTGCTCGCGCAACGCGCGGCCTCAGAAGGCCCTCGTTGGACGCGCGCAGGTCAGGACCGCCGCCCCTTTTTCATTGGGAAAATGGCCGGGGGGAAATGGCTGGCAATTCGTGCTGATTGCGATGGGGCTGTTCCTTGCGCCTGTGGCTGCGAGGGCGGAATCTCCGTCCGTGATCGAGGTGGGGAAGTTTTCTCGCGGGACGGTGGGGCAGGCGCTGCCGGAGGGCTGGAAGCCTCTCACGTTTAAGAAGATCCCCAAACAGAC
>CAMDPZ010000108.1 GCA_945905765.1 Nitrospira lenta | reverse complement strand
CGTGAAACAGTAAAAAGAAAATCCACGACGACCAAACTCGGCTACGACGAGCGCCATGCCAAGAGCGGCATTACGGCCCCCCTGCCGGACATTGAGACCTTCCCGAACCAATATAAGGGCTACGAGATCACCATCGAGATTCCTGAATACACCGCCATCTGCCCGAAGACCGGCCTTCCCGACTTCGGCACCATTACCCTGCAGTACATGCCAGGCAAAAAATGCCTGGAGCTGAAATCGCTCAAGATGTATCTCCATGCCTACAGAAACCTCGGCATCTTCTATGAGAACGCCGTCAACCGCATCCTGCAGGATATCGTGAAGGCCTGCCGGCCTGTCCGCGCCAAGGTCACCGGCACCTTCGCCGCCCGCGGCGGACTTCGCAGCATCATCGAGGCCAACTACCCCCAACGATAGCGTCTCAATCCCTGCCAGCGCCGCGCCAACATTCCACGCCAAATTTCCCTCTATTCCCAATCGCTTCATCCCGGCAATCGCCCCTGGCATTCGTTCAAGTTTCGACCAGCAACCACCGATAACGGTAACGAACGGTCTCCCGCTGACATTGCGGAGCAATCCTATTGTCTCGCGCACAGAGAGAGGACTCCCTTGCTTTCAGCTTATTTCATCCATGCCTTGCCATGGCTACATACTCACAATCAAGCGCGACCTCGCTCTCGATTCGCGCTCGCGGCGATCATCACCATGTTGATCGCCGAGCCATCGCTGACCCTCGCCGCGAACGACAGTGACGCGCCGCACCTGCCTGCCGACCTCACCGAGCTCAGCCTGGAAGAACTGATGAATGTCGAGGTCACGTCGGTTTCAAAAAAAGGGCAGCCGCTCTCACACAGTGCCGCAGCCATCTTCGTTATCACCCAGGAGGATATCCGGCGATCGGGCGTGACCAGCATCCCCGAAGCCTTGCGCATGGTGCCGGGCCTGAACGTGGCCAAGATCGACGGAAACAAATGGGCGATCACGACGCGCGGACTCAACGACCGCTATGCCAATAAACTCCTGGTGCTCATCGACGGGCGAACCGTCTACAGCCCCGTCTTCGCCGGCACCTATTGGGAACTGCAAGATTACGCGCTGGAGGACATCGATCGCATCGAAGTCATTCGCGGCCCGGGCGGCAGCCTCTGGGGCGCCAATGCCGTCAACGGAATCATCAACGTTGTCACCAAAAAGGCAAAAGAGACCCAGGGCCTGCTCGCCAGCACCGTCGCAGGGCCGGAAGAAGGCATCGGCACAGTCCGGTACGGAGGCAAAGTCGGCTCCGACCTCCATTACCGGGCCTATGGAAAATATTTCAACCGCGACACGACCTACAACAGTCCGGCCGGCGCCCACGACGACTGGCGTGCCGGGCGCGGCGGCTTCCGGGCCGATTGGACGGCAAGCTCGCGGAATGACGTCACGGTACAGGGCGACTACTCCGAGGCACGAATCGGTCAACGACAAACACTGGCGACCCTCACCTCGCCTTTTTCCCGCACCTTCGATGAAGATGGCACCCTCTCCAGCCATAATCTATTGACCCGGTGGACCCACCGGCTCGAAGGCGGATCTGAAACGGCCCTACAGCTCTACTACGATTCCTACAGACGCGACACCGTCTCACTAGGCGAACGGGTGCATACCTACGACGCCGATTTCCAACATCGTTTCACCTTGCCGCTCCGCCAGGAAATCGTGTGGGGCCTGGGCTACCGCCTCACCAGCGACCGGTTCCGCAACAGCGCCAACACCATCGTGATCAAAGACGCCAGAGATATCAGTCTCTATAGCGCGTTCTTGCAGGACGAAATCAAACTGATCCCGGACCGGTTGAGCCTTACGCTCGGATCCAAACTTCTGCACAACGACTACACGGGATTCGAAGTCCAGCCGAGCGCGCGGCTCCTCTGGCAGGCAGCCAAAGACCATACCTTCTGGACCGCCGTGTCTCGCGCAGTCCGGACGCCGGACCGGTTCCGCGAAGACAGCACCCTCAACGTTGCCGGCACCGGCGCCGGATTCGTAAAAGTGCTGGGCAACGATCAACTTCAATCCGAAGCCGTCATATCCTATGAACTGGGGTACAGAACGACCCCCTTTGAACAACTGTCATTGGACATTGCCACCTTTTATACTCACTACGACCACTTAACCTACGCGTCAACGGTCAATAGCCTGACCAGCCGTTACGCCAACAATGCCAGCGCCCGCACCTCCGGCGTGGAAGTCGCAGCGGACTGGCGACCGGTTGAGTGGTGGTCGCTCCGCCCGGCCCTCACCTACTTCCAGGCAACCATGGAAGGAGCAACGCCTCAAACGGCCGGGACCACGTCACAAGCCGGCTCCACGCCAGAGCGGCAACTGTCGCTCCGCTCACGAATCAATATGAGCCATGGAATGGAGTTCGACGCCTGGCTCCGCTACATGGATCGGCTCCGGGACTTGAGCGTCCCCAGTTACACCACCCTGGATCTGCGATTGGGCTGGCAGGCGACGAAGAGCCTGACCCTGGACCTCGTCGGACAAAACCTGCTCGACCCGCACCACCCGGAATTCTCGACAAGGGCGGGAGGCACGCAAATCACGGAAGTGCAGCGCAGCGCATTTATCCGGCTCACCTGGCGATACTAGCCGAGGAAATGGTCCTGATGCCGCAGCCAAGCCTTTACATGAAACACCTGCGCCCCCGGGGGACGCTCGGGCTGCCCCTGCTCGGAGCGCTGTTGCTCAGCCTGTGCACAGGCGCTATGACTGCCGCCCAGCCAACGGCCTCCGGCGAATATCTCCTCAAGGCGGCCTTTCTCTATAACTTTGCCAAGTTCGTGGAATGGCCGGAGGAAACATTTGCCGACGGACAAGCCCCTCTGACTCTCTGCGTCCTGGGGCAGGATCCCTTTGGGCCAACCCTCGACGCGCTGGCAGAGAAATCGGTCAAGGGTCGGCCACTGCGCATTGCCAGGCTGTCGCAGCCCTCCAATGCCGGCGCCTGCCATATTCTGTTCATCGACCGGACCGAGATCCCGCATACGCAAGCGATCCTTCCGGCGCTGAACGGCAAAGCGGTCTTGACCGTCTGCGATGGCGAACGATGCGCCCAGCAGGGGCTGATGATCAATCTGCGCACGGTGAGCGATAAAATCCAAATAGAGATGAACATCGAGGCGATTCAACGGACGCCGCTGAAAGTCAGCTCTCAACTCATCAAGCTCGCGCATGTGATCAAAGAGGACCGCTGAACCATGACCACACGATTCCACAACTGGCCGATTCAACAGAAACTGACGGCGATCATGATGGCCACGAGCAGCATCGTCTTGCTCCTGGTGTCGATTACATTTGGGGTGAACGACATCCTGTCATCCAGCCGAACCTTGATCTCGCAGACTTCGACGCTGGCCGATGTAATCGGCACCAACAGCACGGCCGCCCTGACCTTCCACGATCCAGCCGCAGCCACGGAAACGCTCGCTGCCCTGAGAAGCGAGACGCACATCCTCTCCGCCGCCACGCTCACCGCCGATGGCCGGGTCTTCGCGACCTATACGAGCAATCAGCCGGACGAGTGCGAAGAGGCGCCGCTGCTCTCCGCCCCCCCGCAAAACGAACAGTACCGATTCGGCGAAAATGTCTTCGATCTCATCAGTCCGATTATGCTGAACGGGGAGCGCATCGGCTGGGTGCACATCCGGTCTGATCTAAGCGAGGCGCGCTCGCACATTCGGTCCTCGGCTGCCATCGCGCTCGTGTGCTTCGGCATTGCGGGGCTGCTGGCCTACCTTCTTTCCTCGCAGCTCCAACGTGTG
>CAMDPZ010000107.1 GCA_945905765.1 Nitrospira lenta | reverse complement strand
CGTTTTTTGATGGCCAAGACGGAGCTCGAAAACAAGATTGCCGTCTTGCTCGGAGGGCGGATTGCGGAAGAATTGATCTTCGGCGAAGCCTCCACGGGGGCGCAGAACGACTTGGTCAAGGCGACGGACATTGCCAAGAGCATGGTCAAATCCTATGGAATGAGCGAGAAGCTGGGGACCGTCACGTTGGAGCGTGAGCGCCAGCCCCTCTTTATGCAGATCCAGCTCTCCCAGGAGAAGGGCGATTACTCGGAGGAGACCGCCCGCGAGATCGACTGTGAAGTGCGCCGGATCATTGATGAACAATATGAGCGGGTGAAATCGCTGCTGGCATCGCAGAGGGCTTCGCTCCTCGAAGGGGCGAAGCAGTTGCTCGATCATGAAGTGATCAGCGGGGCGGATCTCAAGGCCATTATGGGAAAGTAGGAGCGGACGGCCTATGTCGGCATCGGCGCAAGGGGAGCGGGCGAGAGTCTTGAGGGATCGCTCACGATGAAGCAATCGCTCAAAACCGGTTTCAGTTTCGGATTGACGTCCGGCGTGATCACGACGCTTGGCCTGATGGTCGGGTTGCATGCCGGAACCCATTCCAGACTCGCGGTCATCGGCGGCATTGTGACCATTGCGCTGGCCGATGCCCTGTCCGATGCGCTGGGCATCCATATCGCGGAGGAGTCCAAGAATAACAAGAACGTGTCGGAAATCTGGGAATCCACGATCGCCACATTTCTCGCCAAGTTTCTGATTGCCCTGACCTTCGTTGTGCCGGTCTTGCTGCTGCAGCTGGAGGAGGCCATGAGGGTGAGTGTGGGGTGGGGCCTCGCGTTGCTCGCGGTGCTGAGTTATTTTCTGGCGCAGGCGCAGCAGATCCCGCCCTGGAAAGTGATCATGGAGCATGTGGTCATTGGCATCAGCGTGATTGCGATCACGCATTATGTGGGCGATTGGATTCACTCGGTGTGGAGTTAGCGGTGACGGACACAAGAGGGGGTAGAGGGATGGACGTTGTGCAGTGGACGGAAGGATTATGACGGAGTCTGGTAAGTTCGATCTTGATGCAACGTACGAGCGTCTCCTGACTCTCTGGACCTCCGGGGTGCGGGACTATCACACGATGCTCTCCGATTATCTGACGGCCAATTCTATTTTTGTCGCAGTGATCGGGCTGATTCTGTCGCGGGAGCATGTGGCCTTTTCCTTCACGGTGCTGATCGTGCTGCTCTGCGTTTTCGGGGTTCTCCTCTGCCTGCAAATGGCGATCGTGCTTGGCCGTTTGTCCGGTCAGAATGCCCTGTGGGAATGGCGACTGAGAGGAGTGGAGCAGGATCCTGCCTGGCAGGCAGCGCAGCTGATGACCAGCCTCCACCGGCTGCATGAGGTCCGGCAGTCGATTGAGGACCCGCGGAATGAGCCTCCGGTATTTGAGCCGAACTGGGCCTTTCGCCAGCATCGTCAGTGGTGGGCCCATCGCGCCATCAGCTTCCCGTGGTTTTTCGGCAGCGTGTACGCCTTGCTGCTTATCTGGAGCGTGACCAAATTGTTGAGTGCCTGAATCCCCTCGAGAGGATCGTGTGTACGATGTCTCCTAGATGGAGTTTTTGGAGCCGTCCATCGGCTGAAGTGCTTCAGCAGCTTGAGACGGTCCTTGGGGGACTCTCCGGCGATGAAGCGCGCCGGCGCCATCTGCGCGATGCGCATCTGCGTCTGAAGCCGAAGAGCCGTCTTCCCACCTACGAGCTGCTGGGGCGGCAATTCACCAGTCCCATCATCCTTATTCTTCTGGTCGCCGCAGGGTTGGCGTTCTTCCTGGCGGATCGGACCGACACCGCGATCATTCTCATGATCGTGCTGGTGAGCGGTCTGCTCGGGTTCTGGCAGGAACGGAGCGCGAACCAAGCGGTGGCCCGCCTGCTTGCGATCGTGCAGATTAAGGCGGATGTGTGGCGCGACGGGGCTCTGGTGGCGGTGCCGGTCGAGGAGGTCGTGCCGGGCGATGTCGTCCTGCTCCGGGCTGGCGATACGGTTCCCGGTGATTGTTTCTTGCTGGCATCCAAAGATCTGTTCGTGGACGAGGCGACGCTCACGGGCGAGACCTATCCGGTCGAAAAAATCTGCGGCGTCTTGCCCGCCGATAATCCGATGGCGCGACGGACGAACAGCCTCTTCCTCGGAACCCATGTCATCAGTGGAACCGCCACGGCGGTTGTCGCCCATATCGGGTCCGATACGGAATTCGGCAAGGTCTCAGGCCGGTTGCAGCTCCGGCCGCCCGAGACGGAGTTTGAACGGGGCATCAAGCAATTCGGCTATCTGCTCATGGAAGTGACGGTCGTGTTGGTCGTCGCCATTTTTGCGGTCAACGTCTATCTTGACCGGCCCGTACTCGAAGCCTTTCTGTTCTCCCTCGCTCTCGCGGTCGGCCTTACTCCTCAGCTGCTGCCTGCCATCATCAGCATCAATCTGGCCCATGGGGCCAAGCGTATGGCGCAGCAGAAAGTGATTGTGAAGCGATTGGCCTCGATCGAAAACTTCGGGAGTATGACCGTGTTTTGTTCGGACAAGACCGGAACCCTGACTGAAGGGCTGGTCCGGTTGAAAGCCGCCTGCGATATCTCCGGCAATCCGAGCGAGCGGGTGCTGCTGCATGGTTCGCTCAATGCGAGTTTCGAAACCGGATTCCACAATCCGATCGACGAAGCGATCCGCACGGCCCGTGCGTTCGATCTGTCACCCTATCGGAAATTGGATGAAGAGCCCTACGACTTCGTCCGCAAACGATTGTCGGTGCTGGTGGCCACGCCGACCACCCATCTGTTGGTGACCAAGGGAGCCCTGGCGAATGTGTTGGAGGCCTGTTCCACCGCCGAGACATCGGATGGCACGCTGGTGGAGTTGGCTGCGGTGAAAGAGGCCATCCTCTCGCAGATGGCGCAGTGGGGCGGGAAGGGGTGGCGGGTGCTTGGGCTGGCCTCTCGTGAGATGGCGGCACGAGAGGGCATCGGCAAAGATGATGAGACCGACATGACGTTCCTGGGATTCCTGCTGTTCGAAGATCCCATCAAGGCCGATGTGCTGGAAACGGTCGGCCGCCTCAGAGGCTTGGGCGTCACCTTGAAGATCGTGACCGGCGATAATCGCCTCGTCGCGGCTCATGTCGGACAGGCGATCGGTTTATTGAACGGCCATATGCTGACCGGCGAAGATTTGCGGGAGATGAGCGATGAAGCGCTGGTGTCGCGCGTGAATGATGTTCATGTGTTTGCCGAAGTCGAGCCAAATCAGAAAGAACGGATCATCCTAGCCTTGAAAAAGGCGGGCCATGTGGTCGGCTATAGAGATGAAGTGAAGGCTGAAGACCGAAGGCTGAAGGCGCGAGAGGCGTGAGAAAACTGTTGATTCCTCACAGCTCGCAGTCTTCAGCCTTCAGTCTGGACCAGTGGCACCGGCCTTGCTGATAAGAAGAAATGACGAGTCAATTCTTTGGGAGGTTCTATGGCTGAATCGTTCTTTACCAAGATTCTTGTGCCGGTAGATTTTTCTCCCTGTTCGGAAGAAGCCTTTCGCGTCGCGCTGACCCTGGCCAAGACGTTTCAGGCCAAACTGGTGCTGCTGCATGTGATCGACACGAGCGCCCTGGCGGCCTTCAACCAGCTGGGACTCTTGGCCGTGCCGTCGGACGCATCGGGCCAGAAGCGGCGGCTGCGCCATCATGCGCGACTCAATGTGCGGCGGTTGCTCGAATCGAAGGAGGCGAAGGGTGTGGACCTGAAGCGCATCGTCTTGGAGGGAGGGCCCTTTGTGGAGATCGC
>CAMDPZ010000106.1 GCA_945905765.1 Nitrospira lenta | reverse complement strand
ACAGCGCGCATCCCTTCAAAAACATGGGCGGCCGGATTCATCCAGGCGATGGCCTGCAGCCAGCCTGGGAGCACCTCGATCGGATAGAACACGCAGGAAATAGGCTGAAATAGAAACACCATGCTCCAGGCCAGCACTTCCGCTTCCTGGCCGAACCTCATAATAAGGGCCGTGGTCAAGACCCCGATGATCCAGCCCGTCATCACGAGATTCAAGACGAACGGAATCAGCCAAAGCCCGATCACGAAAATATTGTACGAATAGAAAAGCCCCGCACAGACCACCATCACCACAGAAACCGCCGCCACCTTAAAGACACTCATCACCATCGTCGCGGCCAGGAACTCGCTCGGCTTCAACGGACTGGCGAACAAGTTCATCAGATTCCGCGCCCAGAGCTCCTCCAGAAACGAAATCGTCACCCCCTGCTGCGCGCGGAACAGCACATCCCATAAAATTAAGGCCCCCAGAAAAAACGTGACCGCCCCTGGGATCTGCCCCTGGAATTTCATGAGATAAACCGTAATGAACCCCCAGATGACCAGGTCCAGAAATGGCCAATAGAAAATCTCCATCATCCGCGGCAAACTCCGCCGATACAGATACAAATGCCGCGCCACCAACGCATAAATCCGATGGAATTTCATTCTTTCTCTTTTCTTCCCTCTACTCGGTTGGGCAGGCAATCCAGGAGGCGCTGGGGAGGGTCTCCTCTGCGCGCGTCCAACGAGGGCCTTCTGAGGCCGCGCGTTGCGCGAGCACAGAGACCCTCCCCAACGCCTCCTACTCCTCCCTTGCCAACTTCACAAACACTTCTTCCAAATCCGCCTGCCCGAACCGCGCCACAATCTCCTGCGCCGTCCCCTCCGCCACGATCTTGCCCCGCTGGAGGAAGATGATCCGGTCCGTCATCTCTTCCATCTCATGCATATTGTGCGACGAATAAAGCACGCTCAGGCCGGAGGCGCGCCGTTCCTCCTTGAGGAAGCTCCGGATCTTTTGCGCAATATCGGGATCGAGGCTCGCGGTCGGCTCATCGAGGAACAGAATCTTCGGTTCGGTCAGAAAGGCCTTGGCCAGCCCGAGCCTGGTGCTCTGACCGGAGGACAGTTTGCGCGTCACTTTATGGCGAAACTCCTCCATCTCCAGCCGCTTCACGATGGAATCGATTCGTGATTGAATCTGAGGCAGCCCATAGAGCCTCGCCATCACCCAGAGGTTCTCCTCCACCGTCAACGCTTGCGGCATGGAGACATAGGTCGAAGAAAAGTTTACTTGCTGGAGAATGGCCTCGCGATCCGTCTCCAAATCCCGTCCGAACATCTGAATGGAGCCGGAAGTCGGCTTCACCACCCCGAGCAACATCTGAATGGTCGTGGTTTTCCCAGCCCCGTTCGGACCCAGCAACCCCAAAATCTCTCCCGGCCTGAGATCGAAGGAAATGTCGTTCACAGCGGTAAAATCGCCGAACTGTTTCACCAGATGTTGAACTTGCAGGACGGATGTGGGTGTAGGCATGGGAATCAGCGAATCAGTTGAACAGCAGGGCGTTGCCGATTTTCTCAGGGAGATGGCAGGTTTCACATTTCCGGCTCACGACCTTCCCCTCATGCTCCGTCTTCCCGTCGTGGCAGCGGAAACAATCCTTGAGGGCTCTGGTCCGTAAATACGAACCTTCCGGATGGTCCGGGTACCAGGGTTTCTCGTCGGCCGACACATGCCCGCGCGGCAGGACGATCGGATAGCCCTTGATCGGCCGTTCATGCACGACCGACGAATGGCAGGTCGTGCAACCCTCTCCCTGGCTTCGCTTCGCAAAGGCCTCGATATGTTTGCGATGGCTCATGATCAGACCGACCTCTTTGACCGGCGGAGGCAGATCGCGCGGGGCCACTTCGGAGACCCGCAGAATGTCTCGATGACAGCCCAAGCAGACAGCAGAATCGACTTTGGCTTGCAAGTTGTGCGGATCGGTCGGGCTGCCGAACAGATAGATCGCCACATCCTTCGTCCCGGCCCAGGCCTTATCGTGGAGCCAGCCTTCGAGGCCGGGCCGCACATGGCAGGCCACACAGGTCACCTCCCGATGCGAGGATTTCGTCCAACTCTCATAGGAAGGCGCAATGGTATGGCAACTGGCACAGAAAGTCGGATGATTCGTGATAGGAATGGCCACCGCGCCCAGCGCGATCGCGCCGAGGGTCAGGGCCAATAAGATGGTCGCTTTAGGCTTCCAGTTCATGCTCCGAATGGGAACGGGATTTGGGGAATTGCTTCATGATCAAGGCTGCTACGCCTGCGACATCGTCCAGGCCGAACAGGGGCACGGAGAGATCGATCGGCTTATCCGATACCACCGCCAGCAACCCTTCGTGAGACACGGGAATTTCGCCGACTGCCTCGCGAATGATGACGATCTTCGGATAGCCTTCGTGCTTCCACCCTTCGGCAATGATCAAGTCGTAGCTGGAATCGAGAAACCGGTCCCGGACCGCCTCGACGCTCATCTGATCGGACACATCGGCAAACATCGCCATGCTGCCCTTGGAGAGCACCATCACGCTGCTCGCCCCGGCCCGCTTATGGCGCCAGCTGTCCTTGCCTTCCGTATCGAGATCGAAGCCATGGCCGGCATGTTTCACCGTCGCCACCTTGTAACCGGCCCGAACCAATTCAGGAATCACCCGCTCGACCAGCGTGGTTTTCCCGCTGTTCGAGCGGCCGACAAACGACAGGATAGGTACGGCCATACAACAAAATCCTTCGCTAAACATCGCACATCAATAACGGGGCACGGCTTCAGCAACAGGAGAGATGATGTCCGCCCGCCTGGACCGGGCCTGCGTGGTTCGCCCACACTTCGCCGCACAACAATTGAACCGAGACCAGGTCGCCGGGGTTGACCCGTTCGACTTCGACCGGAATATCGATCAGGCAATTGGCCTTCACCATGGAGGTCAAAATTCCGGACCCCTGCGCGCCGGTGGTGCGCACCTTAAAAACTCCCGCTTCCTGCGTGAGCACCCCGCGCAAGAAGTGGCGCCGGTCCGTCCGCTTGGAAAACTTTTCCTCGAAGATCGCCTGCACGACCGGACGGCCGTAGTGCCGATGTCCGCTCATTTTCAACATCGCCGGCCGCACCAGCTGCTCGAACGTCACCATGGAGGAGACGGGATTCCCCGGCAGGCCGAAGGCCAGCTTGCCCTGAATCTTACCAAACGCGAGCGGCTGTCCCGGCCTGATCGCCAGCTTCCAGAAATTCATTTCTGCGCCGAGCTCATGGAACACCGTCTTCGTGAAATCGTAATCGCCCATCGAGACGCCGCCGGACAGGACCAGAATGTCCGCCGTCAATCCATGTGAAATCTTTTCCTTTAAGGCCGCAGGCGTGTCCCGCGCGATCCCTAGCAAGAAGGGAATGCCGCCCGCTTCTTGGACTGCGGCTGCAATCCCATAGCTATTGGAGTTGATGATTTTTTCTTCGCTGAACCGCTCGTCCAAATCCGCCAATTCGTCGCCGGTCGAGAGGATCGCCACCCTGGGCCTTTGATAGGCGAAGATGAAGGACTTAGCGAGAATTGCCAGCATCCCTGCTTCACCTGGCCGGATCTGTGTCCCCTTGGCGATGATACAGTCGCCCTTCTTGACGTCTTCTCCTTGCGGACGGATGTTGGCGCCTTGCTGTTCCGCCTTAAAGACGCGAACGGAATCGGGCGTATGCTCCGTATCCTCGACCTTCAAGACCGTATCCGCCCCCTTCGGGATCGGAGCCCCGGTCATGATGCGAATCGCCTGGCCCTTGCCGACGGTTTTGGACGGCATCTTGCCGGCCGGCACGTCCTCGATCACCGTGAGCGTCACAGGCTTCTGAATCGTCTGTTCCTGTTTGATATCCTCCCAGCGCACCGCAAACCCGTCCATCGCGCTGTTGTTCCAGGGTGGATTATCCCGCTCCGCCACGATGTCCTCGCCCAAGACACG
>CAMDPZ010000105.1 GCA_945905765.1 Nitrospira lenta | reverse complement strand
CTCATCGGCATGAAGCGTTTCGGCGAATGTCAGGTTGTCGATTTCGGCTCAGGTCGGGTCGCCGGCTATTCCATGGTGCAGCTGATCTCGACGTCGTTGATCAGCGGCCACTTTGCGAACGATACGAACAACGCCTACCTCGACATTTTCAGTTGCAAGGGCTATGACCCTGCCGTTGTCGAGACGTTCTCCAAAGACTTTTTCGGCGCGCGTCGCAGTACCGCGACGGTGACGCTCCGGTACTAGTTCTGGATCGGGGGCCGCGGTAACGCGGCCCCCGTATCGATTTGCGTCTCCCATTCCATCTACCGATGAACCCCAACACCGTCAAAGACTTCTTCCAGCTTCTCCCCGGCAAGCTCGACACAGAGGCGGCCGAAGACCTCGATGCGGTCTATCAATTCGATTTGAGCGGCGCGCAGGGCGGGCAGTACATCCTCACGATTCGTGAGGGGGCCTGTCAGGTCACAGAGGGGCTGCATGAGGACCCGCAAGTCTCGCTTTCGATGACCGGGGAGGATTGCATCAAGATTTTGAAGGGGCAGTTGAGCGGACCGGCTGTCGCTATGTCGGGCCGGCTCAAGATCAGCGGGGACATCGGTCTCGCGATGCAGTTGAAGGCACTATTCCCTACCATCGACTAACCAGTCAGCGTCTCTGCAGGATGCTGAAAAAGCCCTCCAACGTCGTTCTCGGTTCGTCACAATCCTCAACGTACCCCAAGGGTACGCCTCCGGTTTTGACTCGCCTGCGGCCTAGTTGGATGGCTTTTTGAGCATCCTGCGGGAGCGTTCTTTTATTGCGGCAGGTGCGCGGCTATCAATGTTCTGCCGGAATCCAATCGGCTTCTTGCGGGGCCTCTTCTTTATGGCGGGGGAACCGTTCTTCCAACATCACATAGATCGTAGGCACGAGAAAGAGCGTGAGGATCGTTGAGACGCTAAGTCCTCCGACGACCGTGCGGGCCAGGGGGGCGTTCGTTTCTCCGCCCGTGCCCCAGCCGATCGCCATAGGCAGCAGCCCTGCGACGGTGGCGAGGGAGGTCATGAGGATGGGGCGGAGTCTCGTCCGCGCCGCCGTGATGGCCGCGTCATGTAACTCCCGTCCTTTCCTCCGCAGCACGTTCGTGTAATCTACCAACAGGACGCCGTTCGAGACCACGATGCCCAGCATCATGATGATACCCATCATCGAGGTGGTGGAGAGGGTCGTGTCGGTCAGGAAGAGGATCAGGATGACGCCGGGGAGGCCCATCGGGACCGCAAACATGATGACGAAGGGGTCGATCAGCGATTTGAACTGGGCCGCCATCACCATATAGACGAGGATGAGCGCCAGCACTGTGGCGAACATCAGTCCCTCGAAGGTTTCTCGCTGCTGTTGGATCTGGCCGGCCAACTTGATACTGAAACCGGTGGGGAGCTGGATCTTAGCAAAGCCCGCTTCCAGGTCGGCCCCGATGGCGCCCAGGTCCCGGTTCACCGGGTTGGCGGTCAGATGGACCACCCGCTGGAAGTATTTGCGCTCGATCTTCACCGGGCCGGCATTGAGCTTGAGCGAAGCCACATTCTTCAGGAGGACCGGCTCACCGGTCTTGGTGGTTAACACGATGTTCTCGATATCCGTGAGGTCCTGCCGGTGTTCTTCCGCGAGCCAGGCGCTGATGTAGTACTCGTTCCCGTTTTGCGGGTCTGTATAGATGATGGGATCGGTTTGACCGTTGCCGTTGAGTGAGAAGAGCACCGCGTTGGCTACGTCCGTTTCGCTGATGCCGAGCAGGGCCGCCTTCTCGCGATCCACCACCACATTGACCTCTGGATAGTTCTCCTCGCGGCTGACTTCGATATCGGCCAGGCCGGGGATATGGTGCATCATGGTTTCGACCTCGCGGATGACCCCGCGGGCCTTCTCGAAATCGTAGCCGTAGATCTCCACATCGACGGATTTCTGAGACCCGAAGCTGGTGACTCGCTTCACGAGCCCGCCCGGATCGAAGAACATCGCGACGCCCGGAAAGAGCTTGAGCACTTTGGGCCTTACGTCGTTCATGATCTGCACTTGGTTCCGCTTCCGTTTATCCGGTGAGACCAGATAGACGGAAATGACCGACGTATGGGGGCCGGTATTCGGATTGAAGAGGGAGGAACGGCCCTGGGCCAGGACGCCGGTGCTGGAAATGATGGTTTCCAGTTCCGCGACCGGGATCTGGGCCCGCAGCACCCGTTCGACCTCCGCTACTTGTTGCTCGGTTTTCTCTACGCGCTGACCGACCGGCCCTCGCAGCACGATGCGGAACTGGCTTTCGTCCGACACAGGGAGAAACTCCGTGCCGATCTTGGGCACCAGCGCGAGCGAGGCGGCGAAAAGAAACAGGATGCCGCCGATGAAGAGCGTGCGATGGGCCAGGACCCAGCGGAGCGAGTCTTCGTAGCCCCGGTCCAGAGATTCATACCGTTCGCGGCTCCAATCCATCAGGCGCACGAACCAGCGCGGCATCGACTTGTGGGCTTCCTGCTCCGGCTTGAGGAATTTGTAGCAGAGGGCCGGCGTCACCGTGCGGGAGACGAAGAAGGAGGTGAAGAGCGAAATCGCGATCGTGATGGTCAGGGGAATCAGGAGCAAACGGGCAATGCCTGCGACGAAGAAAATCGGGAGAAACACGACGACCGTGGTGATGGTCGAGGCCAGAATCGGCATCGCCACTTCGCGCGCCGCTTCCAGGATCGCGTCCCAGCGGCGGGGCGTGCTGTTGAGGTGGCGCTGAATGTTCTCCAGCTCCACGATGGAGTCGTCGACCAGCCGGCCGATGCCCAGGGCCAGGCCTCCCAGCGTGAACACGTTCAGGGTTTGCCCGGAGAAATAGAGCACGATGAAGGTCACCATGATCGAAAGGGGAATGGAGACGGAAATGATCAGGGTGCTCGTGAAATTACGGAGGAAGATCAGGATGACGAGCGCGGCCAGCAGCGATCCATGCAGCGCCTGTTCGACGAGGTTGTTGATCGATTGGCGGATGTAGACCGATTGGTCGAAGGAAATGCCGAGCTTCACGCTGGAGGGGATGCCGACCATCTTCGGCAGGGCTTTGCGCAGCGCATCCACCACCGCCACAGTGTTGGCGATGGGCTGTTTATTGACGCGTAAATAGACGGCTCTGGCCCCATCCGTCCTGACGATGTTGGTCTGAATGTCCGACGAATCGGTCACGGTCCCGACGTCCCGCACCCGCACGGGGCTGCCCTGTGGGTTCACCTTCACGATCACGTCCTGGATCGGGTCGACCGTGCGGAACTGATTGTTGGTGAAGACGTTGTAGTCCAGATTGCCGGCCTTGATGTCGCCGGAGGGAAGAATCAGGTTGGCAGCCTTCACGGATTTGACGACGTCGAGAATCGAGAGGCTCCGGGCGTTCAAGAGGGCCGGGTCGAGGTTGATGTTGATCTGGCGAATCTTCCCGCCTTCTACGGTGGCGGCGGCGACATCGGCGATCTGCTCAATCTGCGGCGCAATCGTGTTGTAGGCCAGATCGTAGAGGGCCCGTTCGTCCAGATCGTCGCTGGAGACCGTCACGAAGGAGACAGGGATATTGGAGACGTCGAATTTGACGATGAAGGGCTGCAAGATGCCGGGCGGCAGACTGTTCAGGATCTGCGTGACCCGTTGCATCACCTCCATCTGGCCGACGTTGATGTCCGCGCCCCAGTTGAACCAGATCTGCACCGCGCCAATGCCTTGTTTGGCGAAGGACTCGACATGTTCGACGTTCGAGGCGGAGCTCACGGCCTTTTCGATGGGATAGACGACGCTTTGTTCGATGTCGAGGGGCGGCGCGCCTTTATAGATGACGCCGACGAAGGCCACCGGCACTTGAATCTGGGGAAAGAGATCGACCGGCAGCCGCTGCAGCGAGGTGGCGCCCAGCAGCACCATGGCCAGGGACAGCATCAAGATGCCGATGCGATTGCGAAGGGCGAGAAGGGTTAACCACATAAT
>CAMDPZ010000104.1 GCA_945905765.1 Nitrospira lenta | reverse complement strand
TAGGAGGGGGTTACCCCAATTCTTCGTGGATTGCCGCGGCCAGCAAGGGCACCATGATTTCATGGTGGCCGATCAGGGAGTAGCCCTTTCCACCCTTCTGGGTGGGCCGCCGCACCACATTGGTGAGGGGGCGGTAGTGGGTCATGAAGTCCATATTCACGGTCGTAATGTTGGTTAGCTCATGGCCGAGGTTTCGCCCCAGTGACACGGCTTTGAGAAAGACCTCCGGCAAAATGACGGCAGAGCCGAGGTTGAGATAGACGCCCCCCTCCATCCCAGACACGACGGCGGCCAACCGCCGAAAGTCCAGCAGCGAAGTTGCGCCGATGGAGGCTCCGTCGGCGGCAGGATGCATATGGATGATGTCGGTGCCGATGGCGACATGCACGGTTACGGGAATGCCGAGCTTCACGCCGGTCGCGAGGATGCTCGTCTCACGATGGGGAAACTGCCCCTGGCGCCGATTGATGTAGTGGCCGACGGACTCGCCGAGTCCCTCGCGATCGTGTGCCCCGCGGACAATCGCTTCGTTCAGCATGCGGCCGGTTTCTTCAGCCATCCCGAAGCGGCCCTCGTCGATTTCCGCATCGACCTCTTCGGACGTATGGCCCATGAGGGCCAGCTCGAAATCGTGAATGATCCCGGCACCGTTCATGGCCACAGCCGAGACGATTCCTTGTTGCATGAGGTCTACGAGGATCGGGCTCAATCCGACTTTAATGACGTGGGCGCCAATGCCGAGAATGATGGGCTTGTTTCTGCGATGTGCTTTTGCGATGGCCTTGGCGACGGCGCGCAAGGTTTTGACACCGAGGATGTCTGGTAGGGAACGATAGAATTGACTGAAGCTGCCTTCTCGCTTCCAGGGTTTGGCAAAGTCAGAGACGCGGACCTTGCTATGCCGCTTCCTGAGTGGATAGGTCGTGAGATTCGTCACGTTGATCGGGGCGATCAGGCGCGGGGGCGTGACGGGGGGCCGCTGTCGGTCAGGAGGTTTTGCCAAGGAGTTGCTCCTCGATGAGTTCGCAGAGAACGTGGCCGAGCGTGATGTGACTTTCCTGAATGCGGGCTGTGACCGCCGAGGGTACGACAAAGGGATGGTCTACCAGACTTGCCAGTTTTCCGCCGGTCCCGCCGGTCCAGCCGACGGTGATGAGGCCGCAAGCTTTCGCCGCTTCCACGCCCTTTAAGACGTTGGGGGAGTTGCCGCTGGTGCTGATGGCGATGGCGACGTCGCCCTTCTGGCCATGGGCGCGGATCTGCCGGGCAAAGAGTTCGTCGTATCCGTAATCGTTGGCGATGCAGGTGATGGCGGCAATGTCTGTGGCCAGGGCGATGGCCGGGAGCGGAGCCCGCTCGCGTTTATAGCGTCCGACGAATTCGGCGGCGAGATGAGCCGCATCCGTGGCGCTGCCTCCGTTGCCGAACAATAAGACTTTGTGTCCCTCGCGAAAGGCCGTGACCATTAGTGTTGCGACCTGCACGATGCGGTCGGCATGGTCGCGCGCGAACTGTTGCTTGACGGTCGCGCTTTCGGCAAAGGCACCAAGGACAATATCTTTCATGGGGCGATTCTAGGCAACCAGCCGGCACCTGTCAAACGTGGCGGTCGGAGGATTTGATATCGTCCTATGGTATAGTCCGCGCGAAATGGCCCATGACCAACCAGTCAAAGCTCTCGTGATCGCGCTGACCGACGATGCGGCGGCCGCGATCTATTCCATTAATCGTCTGCAGCCCGATTCCCTTTGCTTCGTGTTGCCGGCCGGGGCGAAAGCGCTGGTGGAGTCCGACGTTCAGCCAAAGATCGCACAGATGCCCAGGCGATGGGATTGGATCCTGCTGGAGGAGACGGGCGAATTTGTCGGCTGTTATCGGGCGCTCTCGCAAGCGCTTCCGGAGATGTTGCGGACCTGGGACGTGCAACCGGGCGAGCTGGTTGTCGATGTGACCGGGGCCACTCCTGCCATGGCCGGAGCCCTGACCTTGGCCACCCTGTCTCATAGTTCGCGGATCGTTTCGCTCGTCCCGGCGCGAGAGGGGCAGGAGGATGACCGGATCGATATCGCCGGAAATCCGTTCCTCTGGACGCAGGGGAATCCCTGGGACGAAGCGGCCTCCGTGTCGCGCCGCGAGGGTTGCGACCTGTTCAATCGGGGCCTATTTGCCGCGTCGGCGAAACTGTTTCGCGAGGTCGAAGCCAGGGTGAGCGGAGGGCAGAAGCCCCTCTATCGGGCCTTTGCCGACCTGGCCGATGGTTACGATTTGTGGGAGCGGTTTCATTACCGCCAGGCCTGGGAGAAGTTGAAGAATGCCGTGAAGGCGTTCGACATGGCGTTGGTCTGGGGTGGACCGCAAGGACTCAAAGCGATCCTGCCGTTGATCAAAGCGAATGCGGGATTTTTGGAAAGGCTCGTCCTCGATCCTGCTCCCGTCAAAGACCTGCAGGCGCTGGATTTGCTGGCCTATGCCGGCCGGCGACTGCATGGCACACATGATTCGGAAGCCGCCATGGTTTCGTTGATTCGCGCGCTCGAAGCCTTCGCGCAACGGCAACTGTTCAAACAGTACCAAATCAAAACCTGGGATGTGCAGCCGGAGCAATTGCCGCAGGCGCTGCAAGAAACCTGTCGGTCCTGTTGGCTGGAAGACCTCGACGGCAAGTACAAGCTGCCTATGCAGGCGCAGTTTCGCACGCTGGCCGGGCTCGGCGATCAGATGGGCCAAGCCTTTCTCCGCGAGTGGCCGACGATGAAGCCGCTGCTCGACGCAGCCAACCAGGCCATCCTCGGCCACGGTTTCGAGCCGGTCAAAGCCGAGCGGGTGCAGCAGCTGTACGATGTTGTCGTCAGGCTTTCAGGGGTACATGAGGCGTCGCTCCCGAAATTTCCAGGATTGGCGCTGTAGATGGAAGTGAGGATCTACTACGAAGACACGGATTGCGGCGGAGTCGTGTACTACGCCAATTATCTCAAATATTTTGAACGAGCCCGCACGGAGTATCTTGAATCACGCGGCTGCTCGGTTGCGGCATTAATGGAACAGGGTACCGTGTTTGTCGTGGTACATGCGGAGGTGGATTATCGATCTCCCGCCCGCTACGGCGAGACGTTGGTGATCGAGACGGTCGTTTCTGACCTGACGGCAGCGTCCTTCACGTGTTCGCATGTGATCCGAGAGCGGGACAGTCGGCGGGTGGTTGTCGAAGGGTCGGCCAGGCTTGCGACAACGGATGGCAATGGCAAGGTAAAGCGCCTCGACAAGGCCATGGTCGCCGCGCTACAGTCTGGGCCCATAAGGAGTCACTAAATGGATAAGCTCGGAACTTGGCTCGCCATCACCGGCGTCGCGATCGGCTTCATGGTGCTTGGCTGGTTGCTGTTTTCAGATAACCCGTCAGACAAGAACAAGAAGAAGCCCTAATGTACCGATAAACAGTTCGTCCTGCCTCTGTGGAATCGCGAATTCCTTTCTATTGGCGCTTCCGCTCCTCTTGCTTCCTCAGTTCTTCTTCCAGCAGTTGATGTTGACGTTCGAGATCCTTGGGCTCGTAATACTGCGGGTTGTATCGATAGATCGTGCCTACAAAGTAGTAGGTCGCCAATGCCGCTAGCGCTCCGAGGATTGAGAGCAGTAAGACGATCACGATCCAGAAGCGATTGCGGGAGAACCAGGCTCTCGGAGTATTGCGGAGGGGCCGGAGATGGCCTCGCTTGATCGGAACCACCACTGCCGAACGAGCAATGCTCTCGACTGTACCGGACAATGGAAGTGCAGCTGGTCTTTCTGCGCCCTCCGTTTCCGTAAGGTGCAGCTCCGTGGGTAATGGCGGGGGGGCATCCCCGAGCCGCAATTGTCGTCGGACGATGTTGCTGAGTTCCGGTTGCCCATTAAGACTGAGCATGATGATGTCATCCAGGGTCAGGATCGACACCAGTTTGCCCGCTTCGTCGATGATCGGTAAACGACGGATGCCATGATGGCTCATGAGCGCGATGGCTGTGCTGACCTCCTCGTTTCGGGGGA
>CAMDPZ010000103.1 GCA_945905765.1 Nitrospira lenta | reverse complement strand
ACCGGAAGCCACAATGCGGCAGAGTACAACGGATTCAAGATCTGCATCGGGAAAGACACGATCCACGGAGAGGAGATTCAGGCTCTTCGAATGGTGATGGAGGCAGGAGCCTTTGTCTCCGGTGCCGGGCAGCTTTCGGACCATCCCATCATCCCCGACTACCTGGCCTATCTCAAAAAGAGTTTTGCTCATGTCAATGCGAAGCGCCTGCACGTCGTCATCGACTGCGGCAATGGCGTGGCGGCGTTGGTGGCCAAAGAAGCTTTGGAGCTCCTGGGTTGTCATGTGACAGGGCTCTATTGCGATCTTGATGGGAGATTTCCGAACCATCATCCAGACCCCACGGTTTTGGAGAACCTCGATGATTTGATTCAGGCGGTTAAAGAACACAAGGCCGATGTCGGGATCGGTTACGATGGAGATGCCGATCGGATCGGGACCATCGATGAACAGGGGGACGTGTTGTGGGGCGATCGCCTGATGGTGATTTACGCGCGCGATATTCTGGCTGCCATGCCTGGGAGCACCATCATCTCTGAAGTTAAATCGTCGCAGAGCCTCTATGATGATATTGCGAAGCAGGGAGGCCGTCCAATCATGTGGAAGACCGGCCATTCCTTGATCAAGGCGAAGATGAAGAGTGAGCAGGCGGTCTTGGCCGGAGAAATGTCCGGGCATATGTTCTTTGCCGATCGGTATTTCGGCTATGACGACGCGATTTATGCCTCCTGTCGGCTGGTGGAGATTTTGGCTAAAAGCCCTCAGCCCCTCTCTGCCCTGGTGGCGGATCTCCCGAAGACCTCTGTGACTCCTGAAATCAGGGTCGACGTGTCGGATTCCATCAAGTTCAAGTTGGTCAAATATGTGCAGGATCGGCTGGCGACTTGTTTGAAAGCCCGTGAGGAACTTGGGCCTGCCAAGTTGGTATTGCGCGATGTCGTTACCATTGACGGGGTCCGCGCCATCTTCAATGAAGGGTGGGGTCTGATCCGAGCCTCGAATACTCAGCCGGCCCTCGTATTGCGGTTTGAGGCCACTTCGACGGAGCGATTAAACACTATTCGCGCCGTTATTGAAGGCGAGCTGGCTTCGGCCAAGCAGGCCCTTGGCCTGTTAACCGGATGCTGAAAAAGTCCGTCAGCGTCGTTCTCGGTTCATCGAAATCCTCAGCGTACCCCTGAGGGTACGCCTCCGGTTTCGATTCGCCTGCGGCCTTGCTGGACGGACTTTTTGAGCATCCTGCTTAGTGTCTTGCATGTGAGGGGCACCGAAGCTCTTCCGTGCTGAAATAATTTGTCTGCATCAGCGAGGAGTTCTATTGCTCCATGTTATTTGTTTGCGTACTTGGTTCTTTCTTGCCTGCCTGACCCTGGGCGCCATGAGCGGCGTGGCCAGCGGCGATTCCTCCTCTGCACGATCCTTCCAAGTCGGGGAACAGCTCACCTACGAGATCTCTTGGTTAAATATCACAGCAGGCACAGCTGTGATGTCGGTTATTGCGGCCGGTCTTGATGGAGACAGGCCCCTGGCGAAATTGGTCACCACGGCTCAGTCCCGGCCTGCTATCACGAGATTTTTCCCCGTGGACAATCGGGTGGAATCGCTCCTGGATCCAGCCACGCTCCTGCCGGAACATTTAATCTTCAAGCGGCGCGAGGGGAAGAAGAAGGAAGATATCGAATACTGGTTTCATCAGCAGGAGGGGACGGTCACGGCGGTTAAAGGAGGGACGACCGAAACCTTGGAGATGCCTCCCGGCACCCACGACATCATCTCCTGCCTCTATTATGCGCGCAGCACCCTGTCGTTCCAGCCAGGCTCATCCCTGACGATGAATATCTATCACGATAAGAAGAACCGGAAGGTGGATGTGCTCGTCGAGGAGATTGAGACGGTCCGCGGCCCATGGGGGGAGATCGAAGCGGCCCGTGTGCTGGTGATCATGCCTTTTCAGGGGCTCTTTCTCAACCAGGGAAATATCAGGGTATGGTTTACGAACGATGACCGGCGGATTCCTGTCAGGATGAAGGCGAAGGTGATTATCGGGTCGATTGTGGCGGATCTTGTGAGCGGGTTTCCCTCGGCGGCTCTTGTGAAGTGAAGGACTGGAAGTTCCATTGCCCACCTCACATAAAACAGCTATACTTGCGCCAGGTTAGGTCATTTCTGGCGGTCTTATCACGAGCAAGGATCATCGTACCGATTCATGGCGCAGCAGACTCTTACCCTCGAACGGTTTATCAGCCTTAACCAGCCAGCCTTTCCAGGAGGGGCTAGTGTCCTCACGGGATTGCTGTCTCAGATCGGCCTCGTTGGGAAATACCTGGCTCATGATCTTCGCCGCGCCGCGCTCCTGGATATGCTTGGCACGACCGGTACGACCAATGTCCAAGGAGAAACGGTAAAGAAGCTCGACGAGATTGCCAATGAGACCTTCGTCAGGCTCTTGCAACAGAATGGTCAGGTCTGTGCCTTGGCCTCTGAAGAGATGGAGCAGCCGATCATCCTGCCGCGTAGCGGGGCGCAGGGAGCCTATATGGTCCTGTTCGATCCCTTGGACGGCTCGTCCAATACGGATGTGAACATGCCGCTCGGCTCGATCTTTTCCATCGTCATGAAACAGAGGCCCGATGAGGTGCTGAGCGAGAGTGATCTGGTGCGGAAGGGCACCGAGCAAGTCGCGGCAGGCTATCTCCTCTTTGGCGCCAGCACGATGCTGGTCTTTACCACGGGCCAGGGGGTGCATGGATTTACGCTGGATCCGGAGAGTGGAGACTATCTCCTATCCCATAAAGCGATCACCATACCGGCTCGGGGGAAGGTCTATGCGGCCAACGAGGGGAATTACCACAAGTGGCCTGGTGGCACGCAGAAGTATTTCGACTATTTGAAAGTCAAAGACAAGGCGACCGGCCGACCCTACAGTGGGCGCTACTCCGGTTGTTTAGTCGCGGATGTGCACCGGATTCTCCTCGGAGGAGGGATCTATCTCTATCCCGGTGAGCTGGACAAGCCGGAGGGGAAGCTTCGATTGCTGTACGAAGCGAATCCCTTGGCCTGGGTTGTGGAGCGGGCAGGCGGGAGGGCCAGCACCGGCACGATGCGTATCCTCGATGTGGAGGCCAAGCAGCTCCATCAGCGGGTGCCGTTGATTATCGGTAGCATGGACGACGTGCTGGAGGCGGAGACGTTCATTCAGGGCAGACGAATGTAACTTTCAGGTGGATAGGCTGAAGGTGTTCAGGCTGAAGTGCTCGGAGTTCCGACCGTCAGCCTAAATGCCTTCAGCCTGAATAGCTATTAGCGGATACCGTTTCACGAATTTACGGGAGGTTCAGTATGGCAGATCGCGTACAAGAGATTCTGAGCTGGTACAGCAATGACAACGCCGGGACGAAAACGAATCTTGCCAGGTTGCTGCGGCATGGCAAGTTGGCTGGGACCGGCAAACTGGTCATTCTGCCGGTGGACCAGGGGTTCGAACATGGCCCTGCCAGGAGCTTCGCCGTCAATCCAGCTGGCTATAATCCTCTCTACCATTTCCAGTTGGCGATCGACGCCGGTTGTAATGGTTATGCGGCTCCCTTGGGGTTCCTGGAGGCAGGCGCCTCGCAGTATGCAGGGCAAATCCCTCTCATCCTGAAGCTCAACAGCCACGATTCTTTGCATGACGATAAGGACCCCATGCCGTCAGTCACCGGGAGCGTCTCGGATGCCCTGCGTCTGGGTTGTGTGGCCGTGGGGTTTACGATCTATCCAGGCTCCGCCCATTGCAATGCGATGTATGAACAGCTTCGCGAAATTGCAGAAGACGCCAAGGCCTGCGGCCTGGCTGTCGTCGTCTGGTCCTACCCCCGCGGTTCTGCCTTGAGCAAGGAAGGGGAAACGGCGATTGATGTGGTGGCCTATGCGGCTCAGATTGCCGCCCAGCTCGGCGCCCATATCATTAAGGTCAAGCTGCCTTCGGCCCATCTGGAGCAGGCCGCGGCGAAGAAGGTCTATGAAGCGACTCAATTGCCGATCAAGACGTTGGCAGAGCGGGTCAAGCATGTGGTGCAGAGTGCGTTCGACGGGCGGCGGATCGTGATTTTCTCCGGCGGCGCCAAGAGCGAAGATCAGAACGTGTTCGAGGAAGC
>CAMDPZ010000102.1 GCA_945905765.1 Nitrospira lenta | reverse complement strand
GCGAAGAAGAGCCAGGCCCCATCGGCCGCAGTCTCCACGGTGCATCCTCTCGCGGGCGTGGTCTTCGACGATGTGACCGTGCCTTTGGCCCGGCAGATGGATCTGGCCGTCACCAGCGGAGTGGTGGTGACCGATATTGAGGAAGGCAGTTTGGCAGAATCGTCAGGCCTCCAGCCTGGCGATGTGGTGCTGGAGCTTAATCGTCAACATATCCCCAGCTTCTCCGTATTTCAACGATTGGCCGATCCGATGAAACCCTCCGACCTTGCCCTCTTATTGGTCAACCGGCAGGGGAGCGTCCTCTACATTCCGATCCAATCCGAATAGACGCGTGCTGGCGGCCAGGCCGCCTCACGCGCTCGCGTCATGCGCCGGGCGATCTTCCCGCTATATTGGAAGATCGTGTGGCTCGGTCTATAGTGAGCCCTATGAAGACCGGGCGAACAATTCTCACACAGAGTTATTTCACTCGCCCGACGGTTACGGTGGCGCGCTCGCTCATCGGCAAGTATCTCGTGCGGGTGATCGAGGGGCGGAGGGTGGCCGGCAGGATCGTCGAGGTGGAGGCCTATGTCGGGCCGGAGGATAAGGCTTGCCATGCCTCGAAAGGGAGAACCCCACGGACGGACGTCATGTTTGGCGGCGGAGGAATCGCCTATGTCTATCTCATTTACGGGATGTACCATTGTTTGAACGTGGTGACGGAGCGGGAGGGGTTTCCTTCCGCCGTTTTGATCAGGGCGATTGAACTCGACGGGGCATTGATCGACGGACCGGGGAAGCTGTGTCGCGCATTGCAGATCGACCGCAGTCTCAACCGCGCAGACCTCACGTCCGGCGAATCTCTCTGGTTCGAGGACCGAGGCGAATCAGTGGGACGAGGATCGATAGAGGCCCATCCACGAGTCGGCGTCGATTACGCGGGAGAGTGGGCCAAGAAGCTTTGGCGATTCCGGCTGCGGAAGGTTTCAGTCTAGCAGGATGCTGAAAAAGTCCGCCAGCGGCGTTCTGAAAACTTGTGAAGCGTGGTTCGTGAAGCGTATCTCGTAAGAAGCCCTTCTTGGGCCTGTGACGAGATACGAACGACGCTTCACGAACGACGGACAAAGAGGCGCGCCGCATAAAAAAACAGGGGGGCGCCGGATAAATCCGGCACCCCCCTGTGCATCTTGCGCTAAACAGCCCGACTAGTTGATCTTGCGATCGCCGGTGATCTTCGTGGCAGACGTGACCGGGGGAGCGATCTTGATCTGCGGGCCCTGAACGTTCGGAAGACGGCCTGCGCCCTGGCCTTCCGTGATCCGCGCATTATCAGACTTGCTGAGGTGCTGTTCGCTGTGCTTGATGGAGTTCGTGGACTTCTGCAACGTGGCTTCCCCACGCGCATCGGATTGACCCGGATCGTTGGCGGTTGGCTGTCCCGTCACAGGGCTTCCGCTGTTCTTCATCGGATAGCCTTCGTGCTTGGGGAGAAGCGAGGGATTTGCCGAGGCCATAGACAGCGCAAACAGGACACCGGAGACAGTCGCAACAGTACCGATTACGATCTTCATGAGCCTACTCCTTTGAATAATGGTGGCCGGAGAAAATGCGTTTTAGACTACGAGTTCAAATCAAGTGGCGGGAATCATAGCCAGGGGGGGGAGGGTCTGTCAAGAGAAGAGTGGGAGGGTGGCCCGTTGGCCTCCTGTGCTCGCGCAACGCGCGGCCTCAGAAGGCCCTCGTTGGACGCGCGCAGTGGGAGGCCAAGCAGGCCACCCTCCCGTGAAAGGCGGTAAGAGTGCGGAGGGAGCATGAGAGGGCAGGCTAGACGGTCTCCTGTGTTCGTGCAACGCGCGGCCTTGGAAGGCCCTCGTTGGACACGCGCAATGGGAAGCCGTCTAGCCCGCGCAGGGGGGGCGAAGATGGGACGCGCACAATCTGCCACATTTGACACGAGTACGGCATTGCCGTACATTGTGCGCATGTTCACGGTTATTGAAACCCCTACGTTCGTCCGCCTCGCCAGCAACTGCTGGAACGATGAAGATCGAACCAACTTCATTACCTTCATTGCCGCAAATCCAGATGCCGGTGATGTTGTTCCCGGATCAGGAGGCTTACGAAAAGTTCGTTGGGGGACCGCTGGCCGTGGGAAGCGTGGTGGGGTGCGCGTGATTTACTTCAACCGCCTCGCTAGTGGAGAAATCTGGTTGCTACTAGTCTATGGAAAGTCCGTGCGGGAAAACATTCCGGCGCATGTGCTTCGTCAGATCAAAAAGGAGATCGAAAATGCGTAAAACCCAACAGAAGCCTGCCGGTCGTCAGTCCAAAGTGGATATTGGCGCCGAGCTACTCTCGTCGGTGCGTGAAATGAAGGCAGGTGTCCGTGCTCGCGTCCATCGTCCTGAAATTTCAGAAGTTGCCCATGCTCGGTTGGTGTCCGGTCTTTCCCAAGCCGCCTTTGCCGCGCTGCTCGGAGTTTCTGTGCGCACCCTCCAAGATTGGGAGCAAGGCCGCCGCGAACCATCCGGGGCGGCAAAAACCCTTTTCAAGGTCGCCGAGCGCCATCCTGAAGTTCTGAAAGGACTCGTTGCGTGAAGTGATATGGCTCAGGGGAAGATATCAGAGGTCTGACCTCTTAGATTTTCTCATTGGGCTACCATCGCGTACGAGATATTGCTCACGATCATTGAAGGTGTGTTATACGGGTAGAAATTGGCCGACCCGGTTTTTATGCGGATTGGTCTAAATATTGTTAGGCCGTTACCAGGAGTTCAGTGTTGTGATGCATGCCAGTTGGATCAACCTGTCTCCCCAGCAACGAGCTGAATTCAATGAGAGCTTCGGTACGTCAGGTTGGCGCATCATTTCTCGTGACCAATTGCCGAGCGTCTTTCCATGTTCATTGCGAAGCAAGGTCGATTCAGCGCTAGTGATTACCGCTGATACCTCCACCGGGGGAACGTATTTCATAGTCAGTGCCTGGCGTTTGGATCGAAAGGATTGCGCATTCGACAATGAGCCTTTTGGTCTTATCGTGCATGCAAGCGGCGCAAGCGAGGATGGCGTATTTCTTCATCACGGGGAATGGGAAGGACGTACTCAACCTATTCCAGATTATCTTTTGAATGCCATCGATAGCGAAGGAGTTGGCGACTACCTGTGGGCCATACCGCCAGCCGACCAAAATGAGGGAGGGCTATTGGATCTCGTGCCGCTACCGCGCCCGCATCGAGGGGCTTTTCATTCAATCGTTCAGGAGATTCGGGCAAAAGTTGATGCGCCGAATAAAAGTCCGGCCCAATAGGCGTTGTACCTGATGCCGTGCGGCGTTCGTGTGCAACACTGTGCCTTTGATCGCTCAGCGCGAGTGAGTGCCAATCCGCTAGCTGTCCTGAGCTATCTTGTCGGGAGAGAACCTGCCTGGTTTATGCGTTACAGGTCTCTGCCTTGCAACCCGTAAGCGATCATTTAGACCGAATCCTAGTTAGATTCTCACCTTTCTGATCAACTCAAATAAACGCATAGAATTATTTGAACTGGCGATCTTCGCTTTGGATATGAAGCGATGCGGGCTAGGCGAGTACATCTCCGCAGGATGCTCAAAAAGCCTGTCTAGCAAGGCCGCAGCCGATAAACGTACCGGAGGCGTAGCCTTGGGCTACGTTGAGGATGCGTTTGAGGCGAGAACGATGCTGACGGGATTTTTCAGCGTCCTGCCTGGTTAGGCCGGGCGGCGTGTGGGTGGTCTGCGTCCTCGTCCTCTGTAGGACGGACCGCGGCTGAGACCTGGGAGGCGGATGGTGACGGTGGTGCCTTCGCCTGGCGCGCTGCCGATGGCAATGGAGCCGCCATGTTCTTCGACGATCTTCTTGACCGTGGCGAGACCCAGGCCTGTGCCGGCCCGCTTCGTGGTGAAGAATGGCTCAAAGACTTTGTCGACGATTTCTGCCGGAATGGGCGCGCCGTCGTTCTTGATGAGGATCTGATCTTCCACGCCACGTCCCGCGCGATGCTGGGTGATCTGAATGTGGAGATGGCCTCCAGGGCTCATGGCTTCGCCCGCGTTTTTGAAAATGCTCAAAAAGACTTGCTGGAGTTTGGACTCGTCGCCGCGGACCGGCGCGATCATCGTCGCATAGTCCTTGGTCACCTGGATTCTGGTGACTTCGAGGTCGGTGGCGACCACCGTGAGCGCGCTTTCGATGACTTCGGGGATGCGGAGGAGCCGCCGGTTCAGTTCGAGCGGTTTCGC
>CAMDPZ010000101.1 GCA_945905765.1 Nitrospira lenta | reverse complement strand
GACGGCACCCTCTCCAGCACGTCCGCGCGAATCAGCACCCCTCCGTGCAGGAAAGCCGCTTCGAAAATCGCCGGCACGGTCAGATCCTGAATCAAAGCCGCCGTCTGTTCCAGCGCCGCCTCAGTCTGGCGATAGCCGGCAGTCACCAGGACGCCCCCTGCAAAGCGACTCCTGGCCAACTCCCCGACTTCTGTCCCCATCTCGAACATCGCCTGAGTCGCCGCATCGGGCTTGGTCGCAAGAAAGGGCTGATGAATTTCAAGGTACAGACGCTTATGACATTGCAGACCGGACAGAAATTTCGACTTGGAGAGGCGCGGAGCCTTCGGAAGAGCAGCTGGTACGGAATCGTTCAGTTCATTCATCATACATGACCCTAATCGGACAGCCCCTCATTTGTCCAGCAGGCAGACTGTTCACCCAGAATCAATCGCAGGCTGTTCAGAAAGGCCGTCAGCAAGGCCGCAGCCGAGGAAAGCACCGGAGGCGTACCCTCGGGGTACGTTGAGGATGCTTTCGAGGCGAGAACGAAGCTGGCGGCCTTTATCAACAGCCTGCTAGGATGGCCACACATGGCATCCCGCATCGCCCAAATCAGAAAATCCGTCCTGACCCTTGCTTTGCCAGTCACGGTCAGCAGCCTGCTCCAACGGACCGAAGGCATCGCCGCCGTCTTCCTCGTGGGGGGGCTCGGCGCCACCTCCATTGCCGCAGTCGGACTCGGCCAGTTACTGGCCTTCATGTCCACCACACTCGTCTCCGGCTTGTCGGTGGGAGCCAACGTCCTCATCGCCCAGCTCTGGGGAGCGCGCCGCACCAAAGACGTGGGAGAAGCAGCCACCCATCTCCTTGGCTTGGCCGCCCTCGTCTCCTGCGCCCTCGTGATCCTCGGACTCTCCCTCAATCGTTTCACCATGGAGCTCTTAGGCGCGGAACAGGACGTCATCGCCTTGGCCCTGCCCTACTCGAACCTCATCTTCCTGGTCATTCCCTGCACCATCTTTCTGCAAGTGCTCTCCTCGATGATGCAAGGAACCGGCGACACGAAAACACCGATGTATGCTTTGATCGCAGTGAATCTCCTCTATCTGACAATCGCCTATCCGCTAGTCTATGGGCTCTGGGGGTTTCCGGCCTGGGGCCTCACAGGAGCAGCCGTGGCGACAGGACTCGCGGAAGGAACCGGCGTCCTCTATCTCCTCTGGGTCAATCGAAGGGTCTTCAAGAAGTCGCTCGCAATACGCCGCGATCTCATGCGCTCCACCTGGCAGATCGGCGCGCCGGTCTCAGGCGAACGGATCTTTCAACAGGCAGGCATCATCATTTACACCAAGATCGTCCTGCTCTACGGAACCGTCACCTATGCAGCCCATCAAGTCGGCCTCTCGATCGAGTCCCTCTCGTTCCTGCCAGGGTATGGGTTTGCCATTGCTGCCGCCACGATGGTGGGACAGAGTATCGGCGCGGGAAAATATGTGAGGGCGAAACTCGAAAACTGGGAGGCGAACCGGCTGGCCAGTATTGCGATGGCCTCGATGGGCGTCTTGTTCTTCTTTTTTCCCTACATCCTGCTTCGCGCCTTTACCCATGATGAAGCGGTCGTTGAGCTTGGAACCGTGTTTCTGCGCATCGTCGCAATCCTCCAAGTGCCGCTGGCCCTCACCATGGTCCTGGCAGGATCGCTCCGTGGAGCGGGCGATACCAGGTTCATTATGCTGGCCACGACCATCGGCATGTGGGGAGTCCGCGTACCCCTCGCCATCATCGCAGGACCCTGGCTCGCGCTGGATGTGCTCTATGTCTGGAGTGCGATGATCGCGGATTGGACAGTCAGGATGGCGTTACTCTTGTGGCGCTACAGATCGGAACGGTGGAAAGCGATTCGGGTCTTCCGATAAGAGATTGTTTTAGCGCTGACGCAGCGCAGAGCTAGCAATGAGCGAACCAGCGCGTCCTTGTATATGGCATATGCACAATTAAATGCGCCCCGCCCAGTAGCGGGGCTCGCGGTGCAGGTGTGCCACGGCTACAACAATAATCGTTTCTCGATCAACACCGTAGATTAGCCCGTATGGGAAACGGGCCAACAGGCAGCGACGAAGCCCCGGCTCTATCTCAGGGCACGACATCGGAAAAACCACGGCCCGCCGAGCTGCCCGGTCCAATTCGTCAAGAAACTCCTGTCCCGACCCTGCCGCCTGCTCGTTGTACCAAGCCACCGCCTCATCGAGCTCCCGCTGGGCCAAGAGAAGAAAGCGTAGCTTCACGATCGGCGATGCTTGGCCATAACGGTTTCATAAGGCACCGTTGGAGCCTGGCCCGCTTTATAGGCCGCCCAGCGCTTGCGCGCCTCCTCCGCCCATACCCGGTCGATCTCCGGGTCCGGTCGGTCCATATCGGCCAGGATTGTATCCACCAACTGCAATTTCTCTACATCTGGCAGACCATGGATCTCCGCCGCGAGCCTGTCCACTATCTTGGCCATGTGAGTCCTCCATGCCATTCCACCGCAAACCATCCAGCGCCAGCGCGACTATTCTACCCCAAACCATGCCGATCCCAAAATCTCCGCCAAACTAGCCTGAGAACGAGCCTGTCACTTTTTTACTCCCGCTCATTTGTACTCTTTGAAGAACTCTAGATCGACTTCATAAATCGTTCGAGGTTTCAAACCCAGTTCAAGCCTCTCAAACATTCTTACAAGTTTTTCACCATCTACGAGCTCGATTGGATTGGCGCCGTCTCTTACTGCTTCCTTCTTGGCGTCCATCGAGAAGTTCCCCGTGGTCAGAAAGATGCCTTTATCTGCGCGGCCAATCATTGCGCCACGAAAATCTCGGATCATTCCTGACCCAACTGACCCCTGATATCGCTTACACTGAAATATGACTTTGAAGCTCAGGAGAGCATTAATTTCCAGAATGCCCTCGCCATCGATGCCACCATCGCCGGACCGACCTGTCACTTTGACGTTTTGAAACCCATGCTCCCGAAGCAACCGCTGACATAGCCGCTCAAACCCCTCTGGGCTAAGAGACTTCAGAACGGGAAGCAACTGAGTCTCTTCGGATTCAAGAATTTTCTCCTCAACTTCAATTTCAGTTGTCGCCCTACTCGCAGGCTCGCTGTTCTTTTCAGTTTTTCGTGAACGCTGAACCGACTTGAAGAGGTCAACTGGACTCAACTTAGAGAGGTCTTCCTGCAACCCCTTCTCAGTTAGACGCCAAACCCCACGCGCCGATGAATCAATATACCCAGAGTAAACAAGGTATAACCGAGCCCAGGCAATAGCGTTTCTTACGTTGGACTGGCCATTCTTGTTAGTTTTATCCAACTCCTTCTCAGGAATATTTTCTCGCTCAATTACCGCATCTGTTGCTTCATAGGATGAAGCTGAGCCACCCATTTCACGCAGCGACTCAATGAGCGGGATAAAGTGACGCGTGAATTGTGGACCATTAGCCATAACCTCTCCTATGGTTACTCACTATTGAGCATGATGACCACATACTACGTGAGATCGACCCGCAAATCTCTCTTGATTGTCGTGTCGGCACAAAAGCCTTCATATGCAAGACTTGCGAGAAAAGCGAGGCGGGCGAGGTGGCCTGGAGGCTGAAGTGTTCGCAACTTCGAGCCCCAACCTTCGGCCTTCGGACCACGCATCTCTCGCTCGTCCCGCCTGTCTCGCTCGACTAGCAATTCGTCCTGACCGATGGTCTCGTATCTGTGCCGGTTCCGATCGTGACTTCGATTCGCGCGACCCCCTTCACATTGGCGCAGAGATCTCCCAGGCCAGGAGTGACCAACCGATAGGGGCCGCCTTTCGATTCCGGCAGCGCCTCCCCATCCACTTCATACAACAGAATCCCCCACTCCAACGCCTGCGCGAGGGTCAGACAGGCTGAATACTTTCCGTCTCCCGAATGAACCGTCACATGATCGGCCTTGATCGCCATGGCCGGCACATCCAACAACGCCTTCAGGCGAATCCCTTTGCCCTTCATGTTGGGCATCACCGTCGAAATATCGAGCTGGTGTTCCGCCGACAAGGCTGCAATCGCCGCGCGATCCAATGACACTGGCTGGACCACCGCCCCGTCGATCTTCACGATACCGGGGCCGGTCTTTTCTTTTTCCGTAATCGTTTTGATCATCGCCATCAACGCCTCATTCACCGGTGTTGGAATGCCAAGCTCACGCCCCTTTTGCACAATGTACCCGTTCAAGTAATCGATCTCGGTCGGACGGCCCGCCTTCCAATCGTCATACATGGAAGTATGGATGTCGCGAATCTCCTGCGTCCAGCGCACGACCTTCTCTGCCATATC
>CAMDPZ010000100.1 GCA_945905765.1 Nitrospira lenta | reverse complement strand
CACTTCTTCGATCGTGAGCGAGGACAGCTCGTGAATGTCCCGGCCCGCGATCTTTACATAGCGCGCGTCCGGCCTCAGGCGGGACCCCGCGCAGGTCGGGCAGGGGACCGGCGTCCTGTAGCGGCTGAGCATGACGCGCACATGCAGCTTGTAGCGTTTCCCTTCCAGGTAGTCGAAGAATTGCTGTACCCCCTCCATCTTGCCCGCTCCCTGCCAGAGCATCTGCTGAATCTCTTGTGAGAGATCCTTGTAGGGGGCCGAGAGATCGACGCCGCGCCGCTTCATGGAGAGCAACATTTGCTTCTGCCACCAATCGCCGCTGGGTTTGCTCCAGGGTTCGATGGCGCCTTGGGCCAGCGATTTGCTGTGGTCTGGAATGACGAGGTCGGGATCGTACCGGAGAATATTGCCGAATCCTTTGCATTCGGGACAGGCGCCGAGCGGATGGTTGAAGGAAAAGAGGACCGGGCGAATCGGTTCGAAGGTTCTGCCGCATGGCTGGCAGCGGAAGTCCGTGCTGTAGGTTCTGGCGCTCTGGTCGATGACCTCCACGCGGCAGAGGCCCTCGCCTTCGCGCAACGCGGTTTCGATCGCTTCGACGAGGCGGGATCGGTTGTCTTCCCGGACCACTAGCCGGTCGAGGACTACATGGAGATGGTCCGGCCTGGTCTTGGGCAGGTTGTGGACTTCGTGAAGATCGAGGATCTCCTTGTCACATTGCAGTCTGGTGAAGCCGCGCAGCAAGAGTGATTGGAGAAAGGCCTGGTCCTGTTTCGGAGCGGGGGCTTTGACCGGAAAGAGGATCATCGCCCGCGCGTCGGGACAATGGCTCAGGAGGTCGTCGGCGACGCTGCCAGGATGAAAGCTGCGCGCTTCGATTGCGCAATCGGGACAGACGGGATGGCCCACCTTGGCGAAGAGGAGTCGCAGGAGGTCGGCAATCTCGGTCGTGGTGCCGACGGTCGAGCGGGCGGTGCGGATGGGGTTCTTCTGTTCGATGGCAATGGCGGGGCGGACGTTGATGATCCGGTCGACGTCGGGGCGGTTGACCTTATCGAGGAACATGCGGGCATAGATGGAGAGCGATTCTACATAGCGCCATTGGCCTTCGGCGAACAGGGTGTCGAAGGCCAGCGAGGATTTTCCCGATCCCGATACCCCCGTGATGGCCGTGACCTGATTGTGGGGGATGCGGAGCGAGATGTTCTTGAGGTTGTTTTGACGCGCCCCTTCGACGATCAGGTCTCGTGAAGGAATGGGAGGTTGTCTAGTGCTTGCCATAGATTGTTGCGCGGCCCGGAAAATCTGAGCATCGTAACAATCCCCCAGCAGTGGTTCAAGGACCGATCGAGGGAAGAGGGGCGCGGCAGTTATCTGATGGCCAGTTTGACCAGCCCGACACAGCCGAAGTAGAGAGTCATGGAGAGGGCCATGGCAGGCCAGAAGCCGATCCTCGGCACGCCATGGATCATGGCGACGACGTAGACGATCCAGGGTGGTACAAACCACAAGAGGTGCTTGGCGTAGCCCACCAAGGATTCGTGGCCCCCGTTTAGATAGATCAGAATGAACGTCGCTCCTGTGATGGCAGGGAAGGTGCTCGCAAAGGCGGCGAGAAACGAACGGCCTTGAGAGCCGAGGTAGGTGGAGACGCTGACGATGGTCCCGCCTAGAAGAAAGTAGAGCACATATTTGCCGAATTCGCCCATCGTGGTGCTCCTTGCTGAGAGAACTGGATTGTCCTAAGGCATCAATGTGTATCGTGTTGCACTGTACAGCACCAGTACTTCTACTGCATGGGCGACCATCGTGGCATAGAGGTTTTTGGTGCTTAGCCAGATGATGCCCCAGATGAGACCGTCCCAGAGGGCGATCCAATGGAGGTGCTGGAAAGTATTGACCATGAAGGGGTCGAATGCAAATGTGATCGCGCTGATTCCCAGGGCTATGGTGCTCGCCAGTGGAGAGAGTTTCGGGCCGAGCAGTTGTCTCTCCCAGGACAGCAGCCGTCCCAGCATAAAGCCGCGAAAGTTGATTTCGACAAAGAGCGCAATGAGGCAGATGAACCAGGGCACCATGACGAAAAGGGGAAGTTGGGCATGCGGCGTGGCCGTGAGGAAATGAATGTCATAGCCCAGAGAGGGAGAGATCAAGAGAATCACGACGCTATTCAGGCAACCGAGCAGCAGCCCTGTTAGGAATCCCCAGCGGAGGCCCTTCCAGGCTTTCCATTTCTCCAGTCCGAGCCGCGACGCGATGCCGTGGTTCTGCATGGCCCAAAGGCCGAAGGCCAGATAGGCGAGGAGCTGCGGCGCGAATTGGACGAACGTCTGTTCTTGGAGCGAGGCAGGCAGGGTATAGAAACTGAGCGTCGCGGCGATGGGCAGGAGCGCGAGGGCCGCGCCCCGTTCTTCTGCCTGAGTCGGTGTTGCGTGAGGACCAGGCCCTGGCTCCATCATGGAGGCCGTCAGTTCAGTTGGAAGTTGTATCGGTCGAGGGTGGTGGCTTTGTGCCGCGCGAGGTTGGAGAGCGCTTTGTTGTAGTCGACGGTGGCGCGTAATTCGTTCCCTTGGGCCGTCGCAAGGTCTCGTTGGAAGTCGAGGACGAAGCGAGTCGTGCTCAGTCCTACTTTTAGCCGTTCTTGTTCTGCCTGCAACTGTTTCTCTGCCATGATCCTGGCAGATCTGGTGGTCTCGATCCGTTTGAAATCCGTCTGGACGCGGCGGACCGCTTCGCGCACCCCCACGATGATCTGCTGGCGCACACTCACGAGCGAGGCTTCGGCGTTCTTGCCCTCCAGCTGCCGCTTGTTGTAGGTGCTCCAGGCGGAGCGGTTGCCGAGCGGATAGCTCAAGACGAGGCCCGCGCCATAATTGTAGTAATCGCCGTTGAAGTTTTTGTTCACGGAATCGGCGTAGTCTTTTCCGAGCCCTGCCATGCCCATCGTGCCTTGGAAGGAGAGGGTCGGGAGGATCTGGTTTTTGGCGAATTTGGTATTGAGGTCGCTCGACTCCATATTCTTTTTCGCCTGGACGATTTCCGGCCGTTGCGCGATGGCCGTGTCGATGGCTTCCTGCAGGCTGATGGGTTCGAGGGTCACGACCGGTTGGTCGAGCGGGGTCAAGCGCAAGTCCTGCCGCAGATCCTCTTCCGCCGGATTGAGCAGGCGGCGCAACTGATCCTCCTGGTCACGAATCGTTTTATCCGCAATCAGGACCTGCTCGACCCGCGAGGCGACGGCCGCTTCGGCTTGCAGGACGTCGACGATCGACATGACGCCGGCCTTCGCCTTGGCGCGGTTGCTGGCCAGGAGTTCCTGCGCCGCCTTCAGGGCTGCCTCTGCCACTTTCAGATTTTCATTGGCGAAGACAACTTCCCAATAGGTTTGTTCCACCGTAGCCAGGACGGTGAGGACGCGATCGCGAAAGACATGTTCCTCGACGGAGGCATTGTTCTGAGCGACGCGGATGAAGGTCTTGGTGACGTCGAGGCCGGCGTTGCGGAGCAGGGGCTGTGTGAGTGTCAGGGCGAGGCCGCCGGTGTAGGAGGGGTTGAATAGGAACCCGCTGGCCGCATTTTGATTCACCGCTGTCCGCGCGGGGCTGTAGTTCATATCGACGTTGCCGCCGGTGAGCAAGTTGGTCGTCGCATCGAGCGTGACGGAGTGGTTCCGTTGATCGAAGGTCGTAATCTCGCCCAAGGCGCCGGGGGTTCCGCCGAATACCGGCCGGTTGAGCGGGTTCACTGTTCGGTTGTATTGACCGTTGACGCTGAGCGTCGGGTCGAACTTGGCCTGTTCGACGGTAATGTCGGCTTGTCGACTGTCCCTTGTCTGGCGGCTGATATTGATGTCCAGGTTATGTTTCAGCGCTTGCAGTGCTGCGTCGGCCAGAGAAATGGACTCCCGCCTTTCCGTGGGAGGAGTTTTGCTCAGTTCCAGGCTCCAGCTGAGTCCAGGCGCCAGGATCAGGCTAAGGTTGACGGCATAACAACATGCGCGCCACCATCCGTCTGTTCCTGTATGCTGCTCCATGGGCTCCCCCTTTGATCGACAAAGAATATGCCTCGTACTATAATGATTTCATGCGAATCTGTCATGGGCTAAGTTTGGTGAGCTGCCAGATCCGTCGGGTCATGTCCCTGTCGCTGCCTGCGGCGTTTTGTACACTGGCTCTGCTTCCCTTGGGGCTGTCGTCGCTGGATTCGCAGGCCTGGGGACAATCGATTTCCAGTGTTCGCTCGTTCGACGGAGGGGTCGCGCCGCTGTTTAATTTAACCGGCCCGGGCAATCTCTATCTCGACAATCAGGGCACACAGGGATTTCTCTACAATCCCGGAAGTAATTTTCAATCGTATAGTTTTCGGAATCCCACGACCGGCCAGGC
>CAMDPZ010000099.1 GCA_945905765.1 Nitrospira lenta | reverse complement strand
AAACACATGGCCGGCCCGCCGATGAAGCAACTGGTCAATCTCAGCAAGGGCCGCAGGATTTTCGTCATGCAATGCGGCTTCCACGCCTATATGGAGAGCTGGGGCGTGGCCATCACGAATCCGTACTTTGCCAAGACGGACGAGCAGGGCCGGTTCACCATGACCGATGTGCCGCCTGGCACCTATAAATTAGTCGTCTGGCATCCCTATATTCGTACGGCAACCGAGCAAACTGTCACCATCGGCCCAAAGGGAGCCGTGCAGGCCAATATCGCGGTCCCGGCCCCGACCGGACGGCTCTACGCTAACGAGGTGCTGGACCATGCCTACACCCGCTATAACGTGACCGAAGAAACGAAGAAGGAAATCGATCCGCTGGTCCACAAGCAGGACCACTGACGATACCAAGAACTAGATCGTCGCGACCACGTTTCGGCAGCAACAGAAACCAAAGCGAGTCGTCTCATAGCTCAACCGGTCCACGCACCAGCCTGGTGCGTGGACCAATCAGCAAAATACTCACGAAGGATTCGGCGACACGAATACCAGCACTTTCAGCCGCTGGTCCGTATGGTTCTTCACCCCATGTTCCTCCCCGGCCGGTGCCATCGTCCCCTGCCCTGCACCCAGCACCCGTTTCTCTGCCCCGACCTGAAACGTCCCCTGCCCCTCAAGCACGAGATAGACCTTATCCTGTTCTCCGTGGATGTGCCCCTTCTGTTCCTGTCCCGGCTCGAAACAATAGATGTCGCAGAAGAAGCGCGGCGTCTCAAACATATTATTCTTCTTCATCTTCTCGCTACTAAACTGCTGATAGTCCGATATGTTTACGACGTTCATGCGATCGCTCCTCCGGGCATGTTACAGATGTGCCTGCCGACGCTCCAACGTCGCCAGAATGGAATCGACAGAAATTAAATGATGCGCAAGCCCCAAGTCCTTCGCTGAAATCCCCATCGCCAGACCGAGCAACTGCGGCACATGCAGGATCGGCAGATGGAGCTCCCGGCCGACCGCACGACCGGCCCGCTCCTGATAAATATCCAGGCTCATGTGACAAAGAGGACAGGGCGTCACCATAAAGTCGGCCCCATGCTCCCTTGCCTCGCTCATGTGCGCGCCAGCCATCGCCACGGCAATGGCCTCCTTCTCAAGGATGATGGGAAAGCCACAGCACTTGGTTCGCCCTTCATAGGGCACCGGCTCGCCACCAACCGCTGTAATTACACGCTCCAGGGATTGCGGATTCTCCGGATCGTCGAACCCTAGATCCCAGGAAGGACGCAGGATATAGCAGCCGTAAAATGGGGCAATGCGGAAGTCTTGCATCGGCTGGGAGACGAGGGCTCCCAAACGAGCCAACCCGATATCCCTCACCACAATCCACAGGAGATGCTTCACTTGAATGCGCCCCTGATAGGCCAGCCCTTCCGGAGCCAACAGCGCGTTGATACGGTCCAAGGTCCCGGGCTCGGTCTTCAATCGCCGATTGGCCGCACTCATGACCCCCTGGCAGGTGCCGCAGATCGTCATGACATCCAGCCCCAGCTGCTCGGCTTGCGCAAAGGTCCTGGCGTTGATCGCCAATGCCATATCCGGATGCGCCTCCGTCACCACTCCGGCGCCGCAACAGGCGGCAGCAGAAAGCTCGACTACCTCGATCCCCAATCGGCCGATGATCGCCCTGGTCGATTGATAGAGCTCAGGCGTCGCCCCTTGTGCCGCACAACCAGGATAGAGGGCATATTTCATGGATCTACCGTGACGGGAAATGAGAAAGGGCCCGATTGAGAGACCCCCGAAGATCGTCCATCGCCGCCGCCGCTTTCGCCTTCACCTGCTCCAAAGAAGAAGCCGTGGCAGACTGAAGGGCTTCGAGCTTCTTACTCGCCACATCTTTCTTCTTCTCCAACTCCCAAATCGACTCCTGGAGATCCACCCTGGCCTCCGCCGAAGCCAACTCGACCTGTCCTCGCAAGCGCGCGATGTGTTGCTGCACCTCATCCAGCTCCGCTTGCGCCTTCCGCCGGAACATATCCTTTTGCTGAATCGTATAGTCCTGAGTCGCCGTCACTGCCTCCTGCGCTTCCCGCATCACACTCTCGCCAGTGATCGGCCCATTGGACGCGCCAGCCGCCACGGTAACCGGCATGGCGAGCAAGCCCAGTCCCAGAATCCCCCACAACGCGCCCATACCATTCTTCATGAACACCGCCTCCATCCCACCGATGCGCAGGTCCATTCGAAGTATAACTTCCACCTTGCGGAAAGTCACCGTGCCGGGCCGCCCTTTGACCATCGCTCCAATTATCGTATACCCTCATCGCATCATGAAACCGATCAAAGGTCGCGCACCGGATCACGCAGCCCTCCGCGCCTTGCTGAGCGAGGGCACAACCCATCTGCAAGCAGGACGGCTTCAGGAAGCAGAAGGGGCCTATCGGAAGGCCCTCGACTTGGCCCCGAACCATCCGGACGCGTTACACCATCTCGGACTCCTGCTCTATCGGCTCAACCGATTCGACGAGGCCATCGCCACGATTTCCCGCGCCATCGAACAGGCCCCTGCCTCGCCGCTCTATTGGTTCAACCTCGGCGTCGTGAACCAGAAGGCCGCGCGACCAGACGAAGCGATCCGCGCCTATCGCCAGGCCGTGGCCTTGAACCCACGGCATCTGGAAGCCTGGATCAATCTGGGCAATGGGCTCAAAGACCGTGGCGCCATCCCCGAATCCATTGAGGCCTACCAGAAAGCCCTGGCCCTTAACCCGTCCCATGCCGATACCCACAACAACCTGGGCGTCGCATTAAAAGAACAGGGACAGCTAGAACGGGCCATCGCCTCCTATCGTCAAGCCCTTCAACTCAAACCGACGCATCTGGAAGCCCTCAACAATCTAGGCCTAGCCTTGCTGGAAATGGGATCGCTGGATGAAGCCATTGCCTCATTCACCCAAGCCCTCACGATCATGCCTGGCTACCTGAAGGCCCTCTATAATCTCGGCATCGCCTGGTCCTGGGCCGGGGAAAACGAGGAATCCGTCGACTGTCTCCAGCGCGCCGCCACAGCCAAACATGACCATGGCAAGCCAGTCACCGACGCCTTCGTCTATCGCTCACGCATCAAACATGACCTTGAACAGGTCCAATACCTCTTTGACCGGCAACGGCTGAACGAGGCACAGCGCCCCTACCTCCACTCGCTCCAACAACTCCGCGACGAATTGGACCGCCGCCTCGCCCCAGGCAATCGAATGCCTATTACCCCCCAAGAGCTCGCGCCGGTCGCTGCCTCATTCAATCGACTCCTCTATCGCGCCCAGGCCCCGCACCTTCCGGATGGCGCACTCTATCCTGCCCTGGACGTCGAGGCAGTGGAATCCCGTTATCTGGCCAAGCAGCCGGAAGCCACCTTTATCGACGGGCTGCTGAAAGACGAAGCGCTGGAGGGATTGCGACAGTTCTGCTGGGAATCCACGATCTGGAAAAAGGATTACGAGAACGGCTATAGCGGCGCCTTTCTCGGCGACGGATTCGCCTCGCCCCTGCTCCTCCAGATTGCCGAGGAGTTGCGACTGAAATTCCCCCGCATCTTCAAGCAACACCGGCTCACCCAAGCCTGGGCCTTCAAACACGACAGCGCGCGTCGCGGCCTCAACATCCATGCCGACGCCGCGGCGGTCAATGTGAATTTCTGGATTACGCCTGACGAGGCCAACCTCAACCGGGAAACGGGCGGGCTGGTCGTCTACGACAAGGAAGCGCCACGAGAGTGGAACTTTCAGGACTATAACAGCGACCAGAACAAACCGAAGATTCTGGCCTGGCTCAAACAGGTGGGCGCCCAGACGATGAAAATCCCCTATCGAGCCAATCGCGCCATCGTCTTCAACTCCGATCTCTTCCACGAAACCGACGAGATCTCCTTCAAAGACGACTACCTCAGCCGACGCATCAATATCACCCTGCTCTATGGCCACCGCCTCCGGCCGTAACAGGATGCTGAAAAAGTCCGCCAGCGCAACGATCGTGAAACGTCCCTCGTGAAACGTATCTCGCGGGGGAGAAGAGCGTATGGCTAATGGCTTATAGCTGGAGCAAAGACATCCAGCTTCATGCCTGACCATACACTATTGGCCATCGGCTCTTTTTTTTCAGACGAGATACGAACGACGCTTCACGAACGACGGACAAAGAGACGGATCTCTCCATCAAACATGAGCGGGACTGAATTAACCGGTCTTGCGGAGGCGGACTGGCGGGAGTAACGAGGCGAAGGCCTCAGCCTGCATCGGCGATCCGAAGAGATAGCCTTGCGCTTGATCGCAACCGTGAGTGAGCAATAGCTTTCGCTGAGCCTCCTGCTCAACCCCTTCGGCCAACACATACAGATTGAGACTGTGCGC
>CAMDPZ010000098.1 GCA_945905765.1 Nitrospira lenta | reverse complement strand
TATTGATGATCGACAACTACGATTCCTTTACCTACAACCTCGTGCAATATTTCGGGGAGCTGGGTGAGGACGTGCGGGTCTTCCGCAACAATAAGATCACGGTTGCGGAGATCGCAGCGTTGAAGCCCAGCCGTATCGTCATTTCTCCGGGGCCCTGCACCCCGATGGAAGCAGGCGTGTCGGTCGAGACGATCAAGCATTTCGGCGGGAAACTTCCACTCTTGGGCGTCTGTCTCGGCCATCAGTCTCTGGCTGTGGCCTTTGGCGGCGACGTCGTTCGGGCCGAACGGTTGATGCATGGCAAGACCTCGAAGATCCGGCATGACGGGAAAACGATCTTTCAGGGCCTGCCCAATCCCTTCGACGCGACCCGCTACCATTCGCTGATCGTAAAGCGCGACACGCTGCCTGGCTGTTTTGAAATTTCCGCTGAAACGGCCGAGGGAGAAATCATGGGTCTGCGTCATCGGACCCTGGGCATCGAAGGGGTGCAGTTCCATCCGGAATCGATCCTCACGACGGCGGGAAAAGATCTCCTCCGTAACTTCCTGAAACTCTAGCCCAACCAACCTGGTCCTCAGCCATGATTAAAGACGCGATTGCCAAACTCGCCGACCGTTCCTCCCTCACCGAGCAAGAGGCAGAATCGGTGATGCTGGAGATTATGGAAGGGGCTGCGACTCAAGCCCAAATTGCCGCCTACTTGATGGGGCTCAGGATCAAGGGAGAGACCGTCGAGGAAGTCGCAGGCTCCGTGCGAGCCATGCGAGCCAAGGCCGTTCGTATCGCCGTCGGAGATCCTCTGGTCGTGGATACCTGTGGCACGGGCGGGGACGGAGCCCATACGTTCAATATTTCCACCACTGCTGCATTTGTCGTGGCAGGGGCCGGGCTGACCGTCGCGAAACATGGCAACCGTTCCGTCTCATCCAAGTCTGGGAGTGCGGACGTGCTCTCGGCGCTCGGAGTCAAGATCGACCGGCCGACCGAACGGGTGGCAGATTGTATCAATGAGGTCGGGATCGGTTTCCTCTTCGCTCCTCTCTATCATGGAGCCATGAAACATTGCGCCGCGCCTAGGCAGGAACTGGGCATCAGAACAATTTTGAATCTCCTGGGCCCCCTGACCAATCCTGCCGGAGCGACGATTCAAGTCCTCGGCGTCTATGAAAGCCGATTGACCTCCCTGCTCGGGAACGTGCTGATGAGGCTGGGCTCGCAACATTGCTTCGTCGTCCATGGGATGGACGGGTTGGATGAGATTACCCTCACGACGAAAACGCAGATTTCAGAAGCGAAGGGTGGCGTGCTCTCGAACTATCTTCTGGACCCGGCAGAGTTCGGACTGGCGCTGGTTTCGGCCAAGCAGTTGGCAGGAGGAACCCCGCAAGAGAATGCCGTGATCACTCGCGACATTCTCCAGGGGCGGAAAGGACCGAAGCGAGATATCGTCTGTTTGAATGTGGCGCCGGCTCTTGTCGCTGGCCGCAAGGCTGCAAACCTGCAAGAGGGATTCCGCTTGGCCGGTCAGGCCATCGATTCAGGCGCCGCAGCAGAGAAGCTGGCTCGTCTCATCGCCTTCACGAATAAGGGATAAGGCATCGTGATCCTTGATCGCATTTTAGAACATAAAAAGGCGGAACTCCGGCACAAGCAAAGCCGCGGGTACCTCTCCGAGCTGAAGAAGAGGATTCTGGATGCGCCAGGCCCTCTCGGTTTTGCCGTTACCCTCGAAGCAACGAAAACGGCCGGCAGTCCTTCGTTAATCGCCGAAGTCAAAAAGGCTTCGCCCAGCCTTGGCCTGCTCCGTCCTGAATTTTCAGAACGGTTCGACTATCTGGAGATTGCCAAGACCTACCATGCCCATGGAGCCTCGGCCCTGTCCGTCTTGACCGACAAGGATTTCTTTCAGGGCAGCCTCGACTATCTGCGCGAAATCAAACAAGCGGTGCCGATGCCGGCCTTGAACAAAGAATTCATGGTCGAGGAAATTCAGTTCTACGAAGCGCGAGCCTACGGAGCCGATGCGGTCCTCTTGATCGTCGCGGCGCTCGAACGGCAGCAGCTGATCGATTTCTATGCCCTCGCTCGCGGGTTAGGGTTGGATGTGCTGATCGAAACCCATCACGAGCGAGAGCTCGATAGGGTGTTGGAGCGAGTGCCGGAGGCCAGGCTGATCGGCATCAACAACCGGGACCTCAAGACCTTTACGACCGATCTTGGTACCACGTTGCGCTTGGCGAAACGGATTCCAGCAGGCAAATTGATCGTCAGCGAAAGTGGTATCCATAAACGGGAGGATGTGGTGCGGCTGGTCGAAGCCGGCATCCATGCCATGCTTGTCGGAGAGTCGCTCATTCGCGCAGAAGACATGGCAGCCAAGATACGGGAGTTGATGGGGGCTCCGGATCCATCGCAGGCCTAAGATGACGTCTATAACCAAAGTCAAAATTTGCGGTATTACCAGCGCCGAGGATGCAGCAGTGGCGGTCGAGGCAGGGGCCGATGCCTTGGGGTTCGTCTTCTATCGAAAGAGCCCTCGCTACATCGAGCCCTTAGTGGCTAAGCAGATCATTATGGGCCTGCCTCCCTTGGTGACAGCGGTTGGTGTGTTCGTCGATGAAGAACAACAAGTGGTCCGGAGCCTGATGGACGATTGCGGGCTGGCGCTTGCGCAGTTGCACGGACACGAATCGGCAGTCTATTGCCAGGAGCTGGGCCGTCCTGTGCTCAAGGCCTTGCGAGTAAAAGATCGAAGTTCGCTTCTGGCTTTGGCGGAGTTTCAAGGCAGGGCAGGCGTGCGAGGGTTTGTGCTGGATGCCTTTTCCGATCAGGCCTATGGAGGCACAGGCCAAGTCATCGATTGGGAGCTCGCGGCAGAAGTGGCCAGGGCTGCGCACATTCTCCTGGCCGGGGGGCTCACGCCGGATAACGTTGCGACGGCCATTCAATCGGTGCAGCCCTACGGAGTCGATGTTAGCAGCGGAGTCGAGCGGGAGCCAGGCAAGAAGGATCACGAGAAAGTGCGCGCCTTCATTCGCGCCGTCAGGGTTGTCTCACCGCGGTAACCCCGTCTATACTGCCACTACTTTATCTGAGCGCGAGGAACGTTATGGGTTCTGTTCCGGACAAGCACGGTCGATTCGGCGAGTATGGAGGACGTTATGTCCCTGAAACGCTCATGCCTGCGCTGCTGGAGTTGGAGCAGGAATATGCTCGCGTCAAAAAAGACCGGCGCTTTCAGTCGGAGCTGGCCTACTATTTAAAACATTATGTCGGACGCCCCACCTCTCTCTATTTTGCCGAGCGGCTGACGAAACGGTTGGGCGGCGCGAAGATCTATTTGAAGCGCGAAGACCTCTGCCATACCGGCGCCCATAAGATTAATAACGCGATCGGGCAGGGGCTCCTGGCCAAGCGGATGAAGAAGCCGCGCGTCATCGCGGAGACCGGAGCCGGGCAGCATGGGGTCGCAACTGCGACCGTGGCTGCCATGTTCGGGCTGCAATGTGAAATTTACATGGGAACCGAAGACATGGAGCGCCAGGCGCTGAACGTCTTCCGGATGCGATTACTCGGCTCGACCGTGACAGGAGTCGACTCAGGAAGCCGCACGTTGAAGGATGCCATCAGCGAGGCGATGAGGGACTGGACGACGAATGTCCGCACGACCCACTATATTCTCGGTTCGGTGCTCGGGGCCCATCCCTATCCGATGATGATCCGTGATTTTCAGTCCATCATCGGGCGCGAAACCAGGCGGCAGATCCTGGCGGCGGAAGGCAAGTTGCCTGATTGTCTCATCGCCTGTGTCGGCGGCGGCAGCAATGCCATGGGACTCTTCTATGCCTTTATCAAAGACAAGAAGGTAAAGATGATCGGCGTGGAAGCGGGAGGCCTGGGGGTCGCGAGCGGCAAACATGCAGCCCGTTTTGAGGGGGGAAAGCCAGGCGTCTTACAGGGCACCATGACCTATCTGCTCCAGGACGACGACGGACAGATCAATCTGACCCATTCTGTATCAGCCGGGCTGGATTACGCAGCGGTCGGTCCAGAGCACAGTTATTTGCGGGATCAAGGCAGGGCCTCCTATACCTCTGTGACCGATGACGAAGCCATGGCCGCGTTCGATTTGCTGACGAGAGAAGAGGGGATCATGCCGGCCCTCGAAAGCGCCCATGCCATTGCCCATACGATCAAGGTGGCGCCTACGATGAAGAAGAGCCAGATCCTGGTCGTGAATCTCTCTGGCCGAGGCGATAAGGATGTCCAACAGGTCGCCAAGATGCGGGGGATCACATTGTGATAACCAGACTGGACCGTACCTTTACAGAGCTCAAACGAAAAGGCGAGCAGGCGCTCATTGCCTATGTGATGGCAGGAGACCCGTCACTGCAAGTGACCGAAGAGCTGGTCGTGGAGCTGGAA
>CAMDPZ010000097.1 GCA_945905765.1 Nitrospira lenta | reverse complement strand
CAAGAGGGCAGCCCCTCTCTTTCGCCGAAGGAAGAGACCCCCGTGGCCGTCGGGTCGTGACTCCCAGCCCACAGTCCAATCCAGTGGAAACCCGTCCGGGCTGGCATGCCTTTTTTTCCGACTCAGTCCGCTTCGTTCTGGCGCCGATGATTCTCCTCTTCAGTGGATTTTTTACGGCGAACTTCATTGCCAGCGGCGCCTACACCTGGCCGCGAACGAGCAGGACCTTGGCTCTGACCCTCACCGTGCTGATCCTCTCCCGTGAATTCGTCTACAAAGAGCAATTGTCGCGCAATGGGTCGACGGACCGAGCCAGGTCGGCGTTGCTGTACTCTTGCGTGCTTCCCTATATCGTCGGTCTCTTGGTCATGCTGATCCTTTGGGTTCTGTAGCAAGCCGCGTTAGCGTGAGGACAGATAATGGCAGAGACAATTCGTGGCGGAGCCTTTCTCCAGCAATGTTGGTCGGTGCATCCGCTCTGTCTGACGGTCAAACGCGTCGAGCCGGAGCGCATCGTGGTGCTCACGTGCAGTTCTTGCCGCATGGTTCATCGGGTGACCACCGACGCGATTACCAGGCAGGCATCGGTAGCCGAGTCCGCCTTGTCTGAGGCTGGGCCTGCGGAACAAGATGGGCTCGCGGCGCTCAAGACCTGCATGGGGACCCATATGTCGGCTCTGTCGGTCCGGGAGATGGACGTGTTTCAGGATGCGCTGTGGGTCCGTTGTGCGGAATGTCGGGCGCAGTACGACTTGACGGTCTCCCAGTTCGAAACGCAGCAGAAATAGCGCAGCATATTTCGAGCCGTTCCCAGCCTAGTCATCGCTATGGCATTATCCTTCACAGCAGAAGAAGCGGCCTTGCTGGCCGACCAGCAGTTCTTTCGCGCCAAGGCGAAGATCATGGACAAGGTGCGGCATGATCTCATGGCCACCCATGTGGCGCTGAAAGAGGAGGTCGCGTCTGTTTCTCTCGTGACCCCGCCGGATTTCAATCCCGCCAACTGTCATTTCGTGAAGGGGGAGCATCTTGAGCTCTTCCCCTATCAATATCTGGACTTCCCGAAACATTTTCATGACTCGAATGTGTTTGCCTTCCGGACGCTCTTCTGGTGGGGGCACCATGTCGTCTGTGCCCTGATGTTGGAGGGGGAGGGGATCAAGCAGCATAAGGCCCGGATCGTGGACCGGTTTCATCAGCTCGCAGGGCAGGGGCTGGAACTGTCGCTGGCGCCGACTCTGTGGGAATGGAAGCGAGGCGAGGGCTATACCCTCCCGATCACCCATGATCGCAAGGCGCAGATTGCCGCGGTCCTGGCCGAACGGTCATTTCTAAAGATTGTCCGTTTCCTGCCGTTCACCGATCCACGGATTCAAGCCGGTCAGGCGCCGGAGTTCAGCCGCGAGACCTTTCGCGCCATTCTCCCGATCGTGACTCGCTAGCAGCAGTATTTGTCTCTGATTAGCAACTTGGGTAGACTGGACTGCTTCAATGGTGGGGCGGCCAATCGCAAGGAGAAGAATATGCAAAATGCAAAGATGGGACGACTGAGTGTCGGTATTCTGTTTGCGGCAAGCCTGTTGATCGGCGCCGGTTGCGCCGGGACCGGGCAGACGGTGCATGTGGATGTGCCGCAAAAGCAGGCTTTGTCATCCATGGCGCCGGAGCCGGTCCGCATCGTCATCGAACCGTTTGACGACCGGCGGGCCGAGAAGACTCGCCTTGGCTTGAGGACCCACTTATGGGGCGGAGTCACCTACTTCGGTTTGGCGGGAGAGCGGCCGGGGGTGGTGCTGGCTCAGGCCCTCGCAGATCGTTTGAGCACGCGCGGGTGGAAGGATCGGGCCTGGACGGTGCGGGTGGCCTCCAGCGCTGGGACGACTACGTCGCAGGATGCCGATATCGTCATCAGCGGGCAGTTGCTCGATTTCTCAGCCAACGCCAAGAGCCGGGTCTTTTCGACGGTGGTGAACACCAGCAGCAAGCTGGTCATCACGGCGAAGAATCTTGGCGATCAGAGCACGACGACCAGGAATGTCGAGGGCTCACAGCGCGACACCCTGTTCTGGTTTTGCGACGAGGATGTCCAGCACTTACTGGCGGCAACTCTGAAAGACGATTTCGACCGCTATCTCGCCGATACGACGATTGAACAGAAGGCTGTGCGGGCGGCCCGTTAATGGGCCGGGGGGAGCGATGATCCACCGTGCGTGAACGTCGTTGGGAAACGACGATTCCCCTGACCTTCGGGCAGGTGCTCGCCGTGGGCGAACGGCTGGCTGCGTTAGGATTCAAGCCGGCGGTTCCCTCGAAGGACGTCATCTGTTACATCGAAGAATGGACGGTCGAGGCGCCGGAGGATTTCGATCAGTTAGACGCCTGGTCCACGGAAGATGCGACGTTGATCCATGTCCGGGAGGGCTGGCGCGGCGACTTCTTTCTGCTGGCCGGGGCCTACCACACCGTCTATCAGTGCTATCAGGACGTCGGCACCTACTGTTCGATCAGCCATCCCTGGCGCATTCGCGATCCGTTGCGGCTGCACGATCCCCGCAGCATGTTCTGGCTGGGGTTTCGCCATGCCCATTCGTTTATCCGTGTGCGGCTCCAGACGCACGAGGTGATCACCCCCGGTGAGACGCGCGGCGATATCGAGCGGGATCAATGGCTGGAAGAGCGGCGCACGGCGTTTCTCGAAGCGATCACGCTGTTGGAGCTTCCCGTCGAGACATCGGTGGAGAAGCAGCAGCTGATTTTGCGTCCGGTCGATCCCGCTGCGCATTTCTTCTGCTCCTGGCCCGACGCCTTCGGGCCCTGTCAGTTCGAGTACAACACGGCCGATGCCTATGAGTTTCTGGTGCCGGCCAGTAAGCTGGCCGCGACCTCTGCCATAGAACCAGCCAGCGTGAGGGCTTACCTGACGGGTTTCTCCGAGGACGCGCTGGTGGAGTTCCAATCGATCGATCCCACCGCCCGCTTCGTCTACCGTTGTTCGGTGCATTGCGTGCTCGACGATCTTCCGGAGCTCCGATCCGTGATCGAACCAGACGGCCGCCTCTACAGCACCCTCTGCGAGTTCCAAACGCAGGAACTGTTTCCCGGTGAAGAGGATGCATCCGCCATTATCGGGATCGTCGGCACCGCGGCGGGATTCCATATCGAGGTTCGCTTGAACCGGGCTCCGCTGAGTGAAGAGCTGATGACTGTTTGTTTAGGGCAGTTGATCGGGCATTCGGTGGTGTATGCGCCGCTGCCCCCCTTCATCTAGCAGGATGCTGAAAAGGGAGCGGGGGTGACTGGGACGATCCCTTTGCTCGCGCAACGCGCGGCCTCCGAAGGCCCTCGTTGGACGCGCGCAGTTGGGAGCATCCCAGTCACCCCTTAGTAAGCGTAAGTCGTTGCGGCCTTGCTGGGCAGACTGTTTGAGCATCCTGCGGGTGTGCTCTCGTTGCGGCCTCGCTTGGGACCAGTCGCGTCTCGGCGCGACAGGGTCTGGTGGGTAAGAAGGATGCTCGTTTTGAGCCGGTCGCGGGAAGGGCGGGATGATGCTGTGCTTTTTCGGCCGTTAGGTCGTGACTTGGTAGCAGTGACAGCTTTATTTCTAGAGGAAGGTTCGTCCCATGAGACAATTAGACCCCTGTCCCGCAAGTCCTAACTGTGTATCGACGCAGGCGCAGGACGAGGGCCATGCCATCGCGCCCTTTCGCTATCGGAAGGCCAGGGCTGACGCGAAGGAGGCCCTGAAGGCGATGGTCCGGTCCCTTCCCCGTACTAAGCTGGTAGAGGAAGACGAGACCTATCTCCACTATGAGTTCACCAGCCTGTTGCTGCGATTTGTGGACGATGTGGAGTTTCTGTTCGACGACGAGGCGAAGACGGTTCATTTCCGGTCCGCGTCCCGGACCGGCTACCGTGATTTCGGGGTCAACCGTCAGAGGATGGAAACGATCCGGAATCTTGTTGCGGGGAAACTCTAACCGTCAACCGGAGGTCAATGGGCCGGGGCCGCCGGCTTGGGGCCTCGTCTGGTCGTATGTTGGAAGACGCAGGTGGGGCAGGTGTAATGGACGAATTGCCCGCTGGCGACCAGCCGTTTCCGCATGGCGACCTTGCACCAGGTGCAGAGGCGGTCCGGGAGGTCGGCTGACGGCTGGGTCGAGGTCGGATTCGCTGGAGTGCTCGTGGTCATGGGCGCATTCTCTCCGACCGCCGAGAACCTTGTCAACCGACCGGAGACCCGTGAGCGCCTCGTGTGAAAAAAAAGTTTCGTCAGCTTCCCTGATGCGAAAAAAATCGTGGTATAGTTTGGCATGACGGTTTGTCGTCACAGTTTTTTCACCCTCCTAACAGAAAGGTGCACCCTTTATGAGTAGCTCGGCCGGTTCCGAGTCCGCGATCTTTCCACCTGAGTCCCCAGCAGCTGCCTCGATTGCCCCCCAAGAGATGGTGGGAGAGGGGAAAGCGTGGGGACTGTGCACCTCCGTCGACCTTCAAGATTGCAATCCCGATCTTATTCGCAACGCCGACCATATTCGCCGCTATGTCGTGGAGCTCTGTGAGCTCATCGGCATGAAGCGTTTCGGCGAATGTCAGGTTGTCGATTTCGGCTCAGGTCGGGTCGCCGGCTATTCCATGGTGCAGCTGATCTCGACGTCGTTGATCAGCGGCCACTTTGCGAACGATACGAACAACGCCTACCTCGACATTTT
>CAMDPZ010000096.1 GCA_945905765.1 Nitrospira lenta | reverse complement strand
ACGCGGATCGGATAGTCGCGCTGCAACAGCTCTTGGATGAGCTGGGGGATGGCGGCTTTGCGGTTGGCCGGCTTGGCCAGCATCTCGGCAATGATGCCGGTGATGAGGGTGGTGGCGCTGGGTGAGATTTTCAGGAAGCCCATCCAGACGCCATGGATGGATTCCTGGGGAAGCTTGTCGCCCAATTGCTTGAGATAGATCTTGGCGTTGAAGGCTTTTCTCGAATTGGGAATGGTGCATTCGGCAAATCCGCCGAGGCGGGCATAGCTGCTCTGCTCCTGCCAGTTGCTATCGACGAAAATCACACAGTCATCGTTTTCCTGACAGAGAGACTGGGGGATGTATTTGTTGAACAGGACGTCCCCATAGGAAATGATCGTGCTTTGCGCCGGTCCCTTCCTAGATTGGAGAGCCTTGAGCAGGGAATCCAGTTCGCCTGTGTCTGCAAAGTCGTTATTATCGACATAGGTCAGGTTGGGCAGGTTGACGGCTTCTTTCTTGTACCCGCGCACCACGACGATATCCTTGATCCCCACGGCATTGTAGGCATCCACGATGTGGGAGAGGATGGGCGCGCCTTGAATCTTGACCATCGTTTTTGGCTGCTGCTCGGTGAGGGCTCCCAGTTCCTTCCCCCGGGAGGCGGCCAGCACAATGGCGGAGGTGTCTTCGGCACCTTTAGGCAGATAGCGGTCTTCTGCTTCTTGGAGTTCTGCGGCGTTTTGCAGACGGAAGATTTCTGCGACCGGCGCGACCTTGTCTTCAATAGAGAGCAGGTGCTCCTGTTCCTTGAGAATCTTTGCGGTTTTCTGCATGGCGGTCACGGAGGACCGGAGCATGTGGTTAGCCCAAATCACGATTGAAAAACCCTGTTGGCGAAATACATCGGTCGGCGTGGCGTAATACTTCGTCGGCACGATCACGACCGGGCAGCGGTTGCCCCATTCCTGCTTGAAGGCCAGAATTTCATCCGGCACAGAGAGGGCGCTGTGGATGAGGATGCCGTCCGCTCCCGCCTGATGGTAGGCCTCGGCTCGCCGCAGGGCTTCCGCCAGACCCCAGCCGCAGATAAAGGCTTCCACTCTGGCAATAATCGAAAAGTCCTGATCGGTCTGGGCGTCTTTGCCTGCCTTGATCTTGCCGCAGAACTCCTGCATGTCCGCCATGGGCTGGGCGCCGCCCTTGATGAAGCTATTGGTCTTGGGAAAGAGTTTGTCTTCGATGCAGACCGCAGCGATCTTGCGTTGCTCCAGTTTGCGGACCAGCCGCTGCATGTTGTTGAAGTTGCCATAGCCCGTGTCGCCATCCAGGAGAATGGGAATCGTGGCCGCGTCGGACATGAACTCCAGGGTCTCAAGGACTTGGGTCCAACTGGCTTCGTTGTTGTCGCGGACGCCGAATTGAGCTGAGATCGACAGGCCACTGGCCCAGATCCCTTTAAAGCCGGCTTCTTGAACGATTTTGGCGCTGAGGCCGTTGTGGGCCTCACAGATGAACTCTAGCTGCTCCGATAAAAGGAGCTTCCTGAATTGACGGGCTGCGGTGATGCCTGTGATCGAACTCATGGATATCCTTCCTTGGTCCACTGTCGCACTCGCGTTCGTTGCAGAATACCGGTTTCCCCAGGAGAAATCACCCGCCTTTCTTGGCGCGTGAAAGGTGAAACGTGAAGGGGAGTCGATGGCGGCCGCTGGGAAGAAATATTTATCGCATGTCAATGCGCTTTTTCGTTCGTTGAATTCCTATCGCGGTAATTATCGACAATATGGCTCCACTCATTGAGGGCAGATGGCACTAATACACAGCTTCCCCAATTTCTGTGGACAACCCTGTGTGCAGAAGGATGGACGGCGTTGAAACGGCTTGTGTCGAGGGCCTTCTTAGCTCATTGCCTGAAAATTAGGCATTGTATCTCGTCAAATACACCCACAACATTTAGGGGCTTGACCGATGAATATTCTATTTTTCCACAAGGTGTAATTTTTCCGGCGATGATTTGGCGACTTTTCACTTGAAACAAATTTTCGAATGGCGGGGGGATGGAAAGATCATACTTATGCACAGGCTGTCGAGATTTGGCTGGTTCAGCAATTAAGAAATTATCCTAATTCGATGGATTGCTCTTATCCACCACTGTGAGCTGATTCGTGGCTACATTGCTCATATCGCCTTTCGGCGAGACTGCAAATGCCTGTTGTCGGTGGTCAGATAGAGATAAATTGGTTTCGCATTTTCAGAAGAGAGTTGCGTGGTCTGCGAGGGGATGAGATTCTGGCAGGCATAGAGGAGGGTGTGTATATGGCGATGTTTGCGGAGCTGTCGAATGAAGAGGTTCAGGCTGCTTGGGTCAAGTTGACTGAAGAGGTCCGGACGGGGGTTCTGCTGACGCTTAGAAACGAGCGGCCGTTCGGGTCGCATGTGCCCTATGTCTTCGGCAAAGACTGGACGAGGGCCTATATTCATGTGAGCCGTTTGGCGTTGCACACAGAACATCTGCTACTCGATTCTCGCGTGGGTCTGTTTGTCTCGGAGCCGGATGGGCCGGAGAAGAATCCCCTGGCTTTGCGGCGGATGAATCTTCAGGGCGAGGCAGTGCTATTGAAGGCTGATGCAGCGAACTATGTTGACGTGAAGGAGCGGTACCTGGCTCGCTTTCCCCAATCGGCCATGATGTTCGGCTTTGCGGACTTCGCACTCTGGGAACTGAGGCTACAGGATGCGCACTTAGTCCTGGGATTCGGCAAGGCCTATTTCGCTAAGGAAGTGAGTCCTCTTGCCTGGACGCATCAGAAGCCGGAACAGAAGCGAGCGTGACTCGTGAAGCGTATCTCGCGAGCAAGAGGTTTCCCGTTTGCGAACGACGAGATGCGAGATACGAACGACGAACGAAAAGAGCGGGCTGTTGAATATTCTGGGAGCCCGGTGTAGCAGAGAGGTCTGGCGTTACGGTTCGTTCTCCGCCGAGGACCGATAAGTGAAATAGAGTGCGATGGCGCCTCCGACGGCGATGAGCAGGCCCGCGCCGAATCTGGCGGGAAAGCTCAGGGGGCCGATGTAGCGGTGGTAGAGGAGGGGCAGCAGAATCGAGGCGAGCAGGGCCAGGGCAAGGCCTAGCATGTGACGCTTGAGATAGATCGGTTCGCCTGGTTTACGTTTCATGCCGGTTGTCTCAATCTTCAATCGTCGAGATATCGCCCGGATCTTGTCCAAGCTCTTTGGCTTTGAGTACCCGCCGCATGATTTTGCCTGACCGGGTCTTGGGGAGTGAGGAGACGATGTCGATTTCGGACGGCACGCCGATTTTCCCCAGTTCTTTCAGTACTTGATCCTTGATCGATTGGATCAGGGCTTGGCTCTCCACTTCTCCCTGTTTCAAAATGATGAAGGCCTTGATGGACTCGCCGACGAGCTTATGCGGCTTGCCGATCACCGCTGCTTCCGCCACGGCATGGTGGCTGACCAGCGCACTCTCGACTTCGGCGGTGCCGAGCCGGTTGCCTGCCACTTTGATCACGTCATCGGCGCGGCCCATAAACCAGAGATAGCCGTCCTCGTCCTTGTGACAGATGTCGCCGGCTGTGTAGCAGTTCGGGATCGTGTTCCAATAGGTCTTATAGCGCTCGGGATCTTTGTAGATGGTGCGCATCATCGCAGGCCAGGGTTTCTTGATCACGGCGAAGCCGCCTGTGTTGGCCGGGAGGCTCTTGCCTTCGCTGTCCACCACATCGGCTTCGATGCCGAGGAAGGCTCGGGTGGCGGAGCCAGGCTTTAAGGGAACGGTCGGCAGGGGGGTGATCATGATGGCCCCTGTTTCGGTCTGCCACCAGGTATCCATGATCGGTTTGTTCTCGCCCGTCGCGCGGTGAAACCATTCCCAGGCTTCCGGATTGATCGGCTCGCCCACGCTGCCCAGGATGCGGAGGGTGGAGAGATCGTATTTTTTGGGCCAGTCTTCTCCATAGCGCATGAGCAGGCGAATGGCGGTGGGAGTCGTATAAAAAATCGAAACGCCGTAGCGTTCGATGAGGTCCCACCAGCGGCCCGGGTTCGGATAGTCCGGCTTGCCCTCGGCTGTCAGGATCGTCGCGCCGTTGAGGAGAGGCCCGTAGACAATATAACTATGGCCTGTGACCCAGCCTGGGTCTGCCACACAGAAGTAGACGTCGTCGTCTTTCAGGTCGAAAACATATTTCGTAGTGATGTAGGTGCCGACCATATAGCCGCCGTGGACATGGACCACGCCCTTCGGCTTACCGGTGGTGCCGGAGGTATAGAGGATGTAGAGGGGATGTTCGGCATCCAGATGCTCAGCCTCGCAGACCGATTTCTCCGCCTTCAGCCAATCGTGCCAGTCAATTTCCTTCGGCGTGGATAATGTGACTCCCGGCGTCTGGCGCCGTAAGACCACGACATGTTCGACGGTGGGGGAACTGGCCACGGCCTGATCGACCACTGACTTGATGTTGAGGACCTTGCCCCGGTCGAACCCGACGTCGGCGGTAATGACCAGCTTGGCTTCGGCGTCCTGAATGCGGTTCGCGAGGGCCGGGGCGCTGAATCCAGAGTAGACCACACTATGAATGACGCCGATGCGGGCGCAGGCGAGCATGGCGACGATTTGCTCCGGCACTTTCGGCAGGTAGATCGTGACCCGGTCGCCCTTCTGGAGCCCCAGTTTTTTGAGCCCATTGGCGCAGCGGTTGACCTGTCGGTAGAGTTCGCCGTAGGTGATGACCCGTTCTTGATCGTTCTCGCCCACCCAGATGATGGCGACTTTGTTCTTGCGCCAGGTTTTGACGTGACGGTCGAGGCAGTTATAGGCAATGTTGCAGGTGGCGCCGACGAACCACTTGGCCCAGGGATAGTTCCATTCCAAGACCTTGGTCCAGGGAGAAAACCATTCCAGTTCTTTGGCGACGTTGCTCCAGAAGCCTTCCGGGTCTGCGATCGATTGTTTGTAGGCGCTCTCGTAGTCCTTGATGTAGGCCGCCGCTTTAGTTTGGGCAGTCGGCTGGTAGACGCGGCTTTCTTTGAGGAGGGTATCGATGTTCTCTGACAT
>CAMDPZ010000095.1 GCA_945905765.1 Nitrospira lenta | reverse complement strand
AGTGGACCAGAAGGGACGGCTCTCCGCCCCACATCAGATAAGGTTCGTGAAGCCCTCTTTTCGATTCTAGGGCCTCAGGTGATTGGAAGTCGCTTTCTGGATTTGTATGCCGGCACAGGAGCCGTCGGAATTGAAGCCTTAAGCCGTGGCGCTGCAACCGTCACCTTTGTCGAGTCAGACCCCAAGGCCGTGAAGCTGTTACAGAAAAATCTACAGGCCTGTCAGCTACTCGACCGGGCCAAGGTCTACGTGGGACAGACCGCCACATTTCTCGCGCAGCAAGACTGGTGGGATGGCCCCTATGACATCTTCTTTGCGGATCCGCCCTATGCCGCGATGGATGAGCTGGAAGTCCTGATCCATGCCTGGAGGCCGGGGCTGCTGTCGGAAGAAGCGACCGTGATCATTGAACAGGACTCACGCACGACATTGCCCGACTCGATCGACCACGCGACCCTGGCAAAACGATACGTCTACGGAGACACGTCGCTCTATCGATATCGCCTATCCACATCAGACATGACAGAGTCACCCGCATGATGAAAATTGGCATCTATCCAGGCACCTTCGATCCCATTACCCACGGGCACACGGACATCATCACCCGAAGCTTGAAGGTGTTCGATAAAGTAGTGGTCGCCGTCGCGCCGAATCCGGCCAAACATCCCCTCTTCACGCTGACCGAACGGCTGGAGATGATCCGGGTCGTGACGCAGGAAATCCAAGGGGTGGAAGTAACCCACTTCGACGGCCTGCTAGTGGACTATGTTCAGCGCTACGGGGCTCATGCGATCATCCGCGGCTTGCGGGCCATCTCCGACTTCGAGCATGAATTTCAGATGGCCCTCATCAATCGCAAAATCGCCAAGCAGGTCGAAACGGTCTTCCTCATGCCCAGCGAGGAATATTCCTATTTATCCTCCACCATCATTAAAGACGTGGCCACCCATGGAGGGGCGCTCACGGAATTCCTGCATCCAGAGGTCGCTCGCCGGCTGCAGGAACGAATCAGGAGTTTGAAAACATGAAACTTGCTGCACGCGCAGGGCGGATCGCCCCCTCCCCGACTTTGGCCATGGCCGCCACCGCAAAAGCCATGGCAGCCCGCGGAATCGACGTCGCCGACTTTTCGTCCGGGGAGCCGGACTTCGACACGCCGGAGCCGGTGAAGGCCGCGGCGGAAGCCGCGATTCGCGCCGGGTTCACCAAATACACGCCCTCGTCCGGCATCGATGAACTGCGCCAGGCGATTATCGACAAACTGCAGACGGAGCAGGGACTCCGCTACGAAAAGTCTCAAGTGCTGGTGTCCTGCGGCGCTAAACATTCCCTCTACAATCTGGCCGAAGCGCTCCTCGAAGCAGGCGACGAACTCATCATTCCCGTGCCCTATTGGGTGTCCTATGCGGACCAGACCCTGCTCAACGACGCCACTCCGGTGTTCTTGCAGACCCGCGAAGAGGATGGCTACGCCATTGACGCGAAGGAATTGGCGCGGCTGGTGACCCCGCGCACCAAAGCGATCATCGTCAATAGCCCCTGCAACCCGACCGGCGCGACCTACAACCGGGCCACGCTCGAACAGTTGGCCGAACTGGCCGTCAGCCGGGATCTGCTGCTGATTTCCGATGAAATCTACGAGAAGGTCCTCTACGACGGCGCGACCCACACGAGCATCGCGTCACTGGGACCGGAAGTGGCAGCCCGCACCGTCGTGATCAACGGAGTCTCGAAAGCCTACGCCATGACCGGCTGGCGGATCGGCTACGCGGCGGGACCGAAAGACCTCTTGACCGCCATGGCCAATATTCAAAGCCAGAGCACGTCTAACCCCTGCTCCATTTCCCAGAAGGCTGCCGTGGTGGCCCTGCGTGAAGGGGATGCCTTTACGAAAAAGATGGTCACCGAGTTCGATCGGCGGAGGCGCGTGATCGTCGAACGGCTCAACGCGATGCCCGGCGTTCGTTGCAGCATGCCCAGCGGAGCATTTTATGCATTTCCCAATGTGAGCGGATTGCTCGGACGGAAGGGCCCCAGCGGAACCATCTCCACCCCGACCGATCTGGCGAACTATCTCTTGAAGGAATTCCAGGTCGCCGTGGTTCCCGGTGAGCCATTCGGGAGCAACCAGCATATTCGGCTGTCCTATGCGACCAGCATGGAGACGATCGTCCGGGGCATGGATCGCCTCGATGCCGCGTTCAAACAGCTCACCTAAAGGGGCGCTTCATCATGAGAAGCCCAGCAGCGTGACGAGAGTAGTTTTGTTGTTTTAGCAGGAGGAAACGAATCGTGCCAATCTACGAATACCTATGTGACGGCTGCGCAGACCGGTTTGAAGTCAAGCAAAGCATGAAGGACGACGCCCTCACCACCTGTCCGAAATGCGGGAAGCATGTCCAGCGGCTGATTTCCTCGCCCGCCATCATGTTCAAGGGCAGCGGATGGTACGTGACCGACTACTCCGACAAAATGAAACCGTCCTCAGGCAGTGAACCACCGGCGCCCAAGACCGGGGAGAAGAAAGAGGCCGCGCCCAGCACGGCTGAACAGACGACGTCTGCCGCTCCTGCGACTCCCGCTTCTCCCCCCGCGTCCGCGCCGGCCGCTGCCCCATCGAGTCCGGCCCCGGCGGCCTCCAGCGCCACGACAACCGCACCCTCGTCTTCCGCTGCCAAGTAGGCAGCGGAGCGAGATGCGCTAGCGCGTCGCCTTCGTTGCGGCTTTCTTCTTGGCTGGAGCCTTCGGCGCAACCTTGGCCGCTGGCTTGGGCGCGCCAGGCTTCGGCATGGTGACCTTCACCGACTTCGCCAGCCGCTCTTGCGCCGCCGCCAGATTGTTCTGCAAATTGCCGATCATGGCCGACTTATCGCGGTTCGCCTTCGTGAGATCATCCACCTGCGCCTGCAGATCGTCCCGCACCTTTGAAAACGACGCCACTTGATTCTCAAGCTGGGCCTTCTCCGCGGTCACCGTCTGCAGCTCGGCGCGCAGTTGTTCGACTTGCGCCTGGAGTGCCGGGGGCCAGTAATCGCATCCGGACAGACTGACCGCGGACAGGGTGATTGCCGCCACTGCCACAAGGTTGCGCACCATCATGATTCGAATCATCGGGACTCTCCTTTCAATATAAACATACAACCGACTTCACCGACTCTCTGCCTCAAGCTGCAGGCCATGAGCGGCCAACTGTGCCGCAATAACGCCTCGCGCGATGGCTCCCTCGCGCACAATTCTGATCGGGCCACGAACATCAACAACGGTCGAGGGACGCCCGCCAGGCGTCGGTCCCGCATCGACGATCAGATCGACCTCTTCACCCAGGTTCGCCTGAACGTCTTCGGCCCTGCAAGGCGGCGGGAGGCCTTCCCGATTCGCACTGGTGCCGGTCACAGGCCCGACCTGCCGTAAGAGATCGACCAGCGGCTGGCAGCCACTCAGGCGGATGCCGACTGAACCGGTTCCCGCCGTCACGGCATCGGGGAGCGCCACGGCTGCGGGGAAGATAATCGTCAGAGGGCCGGGCCAAAACACATTCATCAAGACGGTGGCCGCCGGAGGAATCGCCTGAACCAGGGGCGCCAATTGAGACGGGTCGCCAATCAGGAGAAGAATCGGTTTTCCCTCGGAGCGGCCTTTGACCCGCCATAACCTGGCCAGCGCCGGCTCGTCGAACGGGGCTACCGCCAGTCCGTAGAAACTTTCTGTCGGTAACACACAGAGACCGCCCGCTCCGAGCAGGCGACGCACCTGCGCGGCAAGCGCCGGAACGGTGGCAGCCACGTAGCGCTCGACCCTTGCCCTGGCAGGAACCATCGGCCCCATTCTGCGTTACGCGTGGCGTGCGAACGCCCGGTGCGCAATATCCGTCCGGTAATGCGCGCCGTCAAAGGCTATCGACCGGGTCACGCGATAGGCTTCCGCTTGCGCGACAGCCAGAGTCTTCCCCAGTCCTGTAATGCCCAGGACCCGCCCCCCGGCCGTCACCACCTCAGCGCCGGTTCGCGCTGTGCCTGCATGGAAGACCACTGTCGTCGCATCGGGCGCGGACGGCAATCCGTGAATCGCGCGGCCTGTTGGGTAGGAAGCCGGGTACCCTTCCGACGTCATCACGACACAGACCGCCGTGCCATCATGCCATTCCACGGTCAGCTGATCGAGCCGATGTTCGACCACCGCCTCGATCACCTCCAGCAAATCCGTCTTGAGCAACGGGAGGACGACCTGCGTTTCCGGGTCTCCCATCCTGGCGTTAAACTCCAAGACGTAGGGCACCCCCTTCACCACCATCAGTCCCGCATACAAGACGCCCTGAAAGGGACAGCCCATGCGAGAGAGGGCTTCGACGGCTGGAAAAAGCACCTGCTTCGTGACCTGTTCGCGCAGAGCCTCAGTGCCAAGCGGCGCAGGGCAATAGGCGCCCATGCCACCCGTATTGGGCCCCGTATCGGCATCGCCGACCCGTTTATGATCCTGCGCCGGCAGCATCGGCACGACCGCCCGGCCGTCCGTGAAAGCCATGATCGTCAGTTCTTCGCCGTCAAGAAACTGTTCGATCAACACGCGCTGGCCGGCCTGACCGAATACCGCATGTTCCATCGAATCGCGGACAGCCTGTTTCGCCTCCTCGCGGGTCGTCGCGACCACCACACCCTTCCCCTGCGCCAATCCATCGGCCTTCACCACCACAGGCAGTTCATGCTGATCCAGATAGGCCAAGGCCGGAGCAAGCTGATCGAAACTCTGCGACTTCGCCGTAAGAATCTTGGCGCTGGCCATGATCTCCTTGGAGAAGATCTTGCTGGCTTCGATGCGGGCGGCGCCCTTCGTCGGGCCGAATATTTTCAGTTTGGCTTTACGGAACTCGTCGACGATCCCCAAGGCCAGCGGCGCTTCCGGTCCCACGACCGTCAGGTCGATCTGCTCAGACTGCACGAAGGCTTTCAGACCGGCGATATCGTCGGCTTTAATCGGCACGCAGGTCGCAAGCGACTCGATTCCCGCATTGCCAGGCGCGCAGTAGAGCGTGGGCTTGCGGGGACTTTGCGCGAGCTTCCACACCATCGTGTGTTCTCGCCCCCCGCTCCCGATGACAAGAATTTTCATACCCGAGCCTTTAGTGACCAGTGATGGGTGACG
>CAMDPZ010000094.1 GCA_945905765.1 Nitrospira lenta | reverse complement strand
AAGGAACAGGGGACCCGCTGTAATCCGACTCTGAGCCGGTGTTCCTTCTCCTTGTCGAAATTCCAATCTCCGAAGGCATCGCGCATGCTCATGACATGCGTATTCGCGAACCCTGATGCGGTAGAACCGCTCGCCATATCCGGCTGAATAAACACCGAGACATGGTCCGAAACCTGCCCGGTCACCACCCATCGGATCCGGCGGAAAAAGAATCCAGGCTGGGCTCCATCATTCGCGCTCCCGACCGAACCGTCTTGATAGGTTCGCAACCGTCCGTTCGATGCATTGTTGTAGCGCATCATGCCATAGCCGTACATCGTCATCCGCTCGTACCAGCGGGGGCTGCCGGTAAATTCCGCCACGACGGACCGCTCACTTTGCCGCTGTTCCTCTTCTGCTTTGATTCTGATCCAGTCGTCAAGCGTGATGACCCCCTTTTCCAGCAGGAGATCCTCCATGGAGGTACTTTCCAACGGACGGGGCGAATTCAACTGGCTCGCTGGAAATCCAGCATGTACAGCTACCGGAGCCTGCTGTGGGGCTGAAGATTTCGGCTCTTGGGCCTGAGCCATATTCGCACCGGCCAAGACGATACTCAGTACGGATGCTCCAATCCATCCCCCCGTCTGCCAACGTTGCCATAAGATCTTCTGCACGACTCTTCCTCCCTGGTTATATTGGCTGTACGAGTCCGTGACGACTCACCTCTGCCAGAAAGAACTATCTAGGATTCAGATAAAGAATCCGTGACGGCTGTGTTACAAAATTGTTAACTTTTGAGGGGAGAGGACGGAGGATGAACTTTGAGCCGTCAGCTAGGTGACGGGCTCGTGCCAGAATAGCCCGAATGCCTGTGAGACAATCAAAGCCCTGTCGCCCGTAGACAATGCGGTGTAATCAAGACATAATTCAGCCGTGTTGCGCCGCAACCAAGGAGTGGTCTTGTGCAAATAAAAAAAGCTCTAATCAGTGGGATCACGGGCCAGGATGGGTCGTATCTGGCGGAGTTTCTTCTCGGGAAGGGCTACGAGGTCTACGGCATTATTCGGCGATCGAGCTCGTTTAATACGGGACGGATCGATCCCATCTATGAAGATCCGCATGTGCCGCACCGACGGCTCCATCTGGTGTATGGAGACTTGAACGACGCGAGCTCGCTCAACCACATCATCCGCACGGTCCAGCCAGATGAAATTTACAATCTAGGGGCGCAGAGCCACGTGCGTGTAAGTTTCGATATTCCCGAGTATACCGGCGAGATTACCGGACTCGGAACGATCCGCCTCCTAGAAGCCGTTCGTGAGTCAGGATTGAAGCCGAAGTTCTATCAAGCCTCATCCAGCGAGATGTTCGGCAAAGTCCAGGACGTGCCCCAGCGCGAAACGACACCGTTCTATCCCCGCAGTCCCTATGGAGCGGCCAAGGTCTACTCCTACTGGATTACGGTCAATTATCGGGAGGCCTACGACCTCTTTGCCTGTAACGGCATTTTGTTCAACCATGAATCGCCCCGGCGCGGCGAGACCTTCGTCACTCGCAAGATCACGAAAGCGGCGGCGCGGATCAAGCTTGGCATTCAGAATGAGCTTTTCTTGGGCAACTTGGACGCGAAACGAGACTGGGGATTCGCCGGAGACTATGTTCAGGCTATGTGGATGATGCTCCAGACCCCCAAGCCGGAGGACTACGTCATCGCGACAGGGGAGACCCACACGGTGCGCGAGTTCTTGGAGCTGGCATTCGACCGTCTTCAACTGGATTGGCAGAAACACGTCAAGATCGACAGCAAATACTATCGTCCCACCGAGGTGGATCTCTTGATCGGCGACGCGAGCAAGGCCAAACGGGATTTGGGATGGGAACCGAAAGTTCGCTTTCAAGAATTAGTGGCCATGATGGTCGATGCGGATCTTGCCATCGAACGTGAGCGGCTCGAAGGCACTCAGGCAAAGAGGTAACAATGTCATTATGGGCCGATACACGAGTCGTCGTTACGGGCGGAGCCGGCTTTTTGGGATCGTTCGTCGTAGAGCAACTGCGCGCGAAGGGCTGCCGGGATATCTTCGTCCCCCGCAGCAAGGATTACGATCTCGTGCAGATGGAGGCTGTGCAGCAGCTCTATCGCGATCACCGCCCTGACATGGTCATCCATCTGGCTGCACGGGTTGGAGGAATCGGCGCGAACCAAGCCAACCCAGGAAAGTTTTTCTACGACAACCTGATGATGGGCACCCAACTCATCGAAGTCGGGCGCCAGAGAAGACTGAAGAAATTCGTCGCGTTGGGCACCATCTGCGCTTATCCCAAGTTCGCTCCCATCCCATTTAAAGAGGACGACATCTGGAACGGGTACCCAGAAGAGACGAATGCGCCCTACGGCCTCGCCAAGAAGATGATGCTGGTCCAGTCGCAGGCCTATCGCGAGCAGTATGGATTCAATTCCATCGTGCTATTCCCAGTGAACCTCTATGGCCCTCGCGATAATTTCGACCTGGAAACGTCTCACGTCATCCCGGCCTTGCTCCGCAAATGTGTGACCGCCAAAGAAACAGACCAAGCCACCCTCACCCTGTGGGGGGACGGATCTCCGACTCGCGAGTTTTTATATGTGGAGGATGCAGCGGAGGGTATCCTGCTCGCAGCGGAACATTATGAGGGAAGCCTACCGGTCAACCTGGGAACAGGAGAGGAAGTGACAATTCACGATCTCGCCACGATGATTGCCACGGAGGCCGGTTTCACAGGACGAATCGAGTGGGATACCACCAAGCCCAACGGGCAGCCTCGGCGTTGCTTAGATGTCAGTCGGGCCAAACAGCTCTTCGGCTTTCAAGCGAAACATTCGCTTAAGGAAGGGCTCAAGAAAACCATGCAGTGGTTTGTTGCCAACCGCGAGAACCTTCGACAAGTCACCTTTTAAATCCTGCCGCCCTCATTTTCATACCTACCTCTGACGAAACAATAAGAGCCGTGCTAGTCCTTACACGAGCGGCTGCCGAGCCGTCCGCCGCGATTCAGACAAGAGCGCCCCTGCCACTTCACGAGGATCGGTGAGGGGACGCTGACAGGAAAAATTCCGGCAGATATAGAGGGCTGCCTTCCCCTCCACCAAGCCCTTACCGGCCAGCAGGGGATGGCCGGACGAATGACTTGTGCCATCGCTGGAAGCCATCACACGATGCGGCAGGAACACCTCTCGCACGGCACGCTCTAATGCCTCGCGTCCTGAATCGTTGGGCGCTCCAACAAGGGCCAATTCAATCGGCCCCTCCGCCAAGAAGTCCACGACGGCCAACGTCTTAGCGAAGGCTCTCGGATACCGGGCCATCAGACGGCCATAGGCGCGAATTCCTCCGATCGCTGCTTCTCGCAGATCTTGCCGGTCGTAATGGAATGACAGCCGGGCGAGAACTGAGACTGCCACGGAGTTGCCGCTGGGCGTTGCGCCATCAGCCCCCTCCCGCGTGCGAATGATCAGCGTTTCATGCCCCTCAGCGGTGGTATAGAAACCGCCCTGTTCCTTATCCTGAAAGGAGCCCACCATCGTCTCTCCCAATTGACGAGCGGCAGTGAGATACCGTTCCTGCCCGCAGGCTTCATAGAGATCGATCAATCCCTCTGCTAGATAGGCATAGTCCTCCAGGACCCCGTCGAGATGGGCCCGGCCCTGCCGCGAGGTACGGAGCAGCCTGCCATCAGAAGTCCGATGTACGAGCAACAGAAAGTCTGCCGCCTTCATGGCCCCGTCGATGTAGCGGCTCACCCCGAACACACGGCCGGCCTCGGCCATCGCCGAGATCATCATGCCATTCCAGGCTGTGATGATCTTGTCGTCGAGCGCAGGCGGGACTCGTTGCTGGCGGGCGCGATAGAGAAGGGGACGCACGCGCTGAATTGTTTCGTGCAGTTCATCGCTGGTGAGGTCCAGCTCCTTGGTCACGGCCTCAATGGGACGCAGCCGATTGGGAATGCTGTGATGCTCCCAATTGCCCTCATCGATGATGTCGTAACAGGCGCAGAACCGGCGGCTGTCTTCTGCATTCTGCAGCACCGCCTGGACCTCCGCCGGCGTCCAGACAAAAAACTTTCCCTCGACCCCTTCCGAATCCGCATCCGTCGCGGAATAAAATCCTCCAGTTGGGTCGATCATCTCGCGGAGGATATAGTCGAGCACCTCCGTCGCAACCTGGTGATAGGAAGCCTGTTTCGTGACCTGATAGGCCTCTACATAGGTCTTGGCCAGGAGGGCATTGTCATAGAGCATCTTCTCGAAATGGGGAGCCAGCCACCGTTCGTCGGTGGAGTAGCGCGCAAAGCCTCCGCCGATATGATCGTAGATCCCTCCTGCCGCCATCGCATCCAGCGTTCGGGTGACCATCTGCAAGGTTGTGCTGTCACCGGTTCGCCGGTAACAGCGGAGGAGCAGGGACAGGCCTGCTGACGGAGGAAATTTTGGCGCGCTGCCGAATCCGCCATGCTGTGCATCGAAGTCCTTTTGGAATTGCGTGACGGCCTCATCCAGCACAGAGGCGCTGACTGAAACAGGGGAGACGGCCTTGAGTTCCTGCTTCAACCGGTCGGTCAATTGCCGCGCCTGGCTCCTGAGGCCTATCGTATCCTTCTCCCAGGCTTCTGCGATTTTCTTAAGCAGACTGGGGAAACCGGGCCGGCCCCAGCGGTCCTCAGGCGGGAAATACGTTCCGGCAAAGAAGGGCTCCTGCTCCGGCGTCAGGAAGACCGTCATCGGCCAGCCGCCCTGGCCGCGATTGAGGGTCACCGTAGCCTGCATATAGATCTCATCCAGGTCGGGGCGTTCCTCGCGATCGACTTTGATACAGATAAAATGCCGGTTCATGAGCGCCGCAATGGCGTCGTTTTCGAACGACTCCCGCTCCATCACATGGCACCAGTGACAGGCGGAATAGCCGATCGACAACAAAATGGGACGGTTCTGTGCTGTGGCAGCCTGCAAGGCCTCCGGTCCCCAGGGGTACCAATCGACCGGATTCGAGGCATGCTGAAGTAGATAGGGACTGGTTTCGTGAATGAGGCGATTCGTCTGAGCGGATTCCGGTGGAGTAGACATGCTCCACGGTAGCATCGGAATCTGAGAGGGGTCAACGAGCCGATAAGGGAAGGGGCCTGCAACCGTGAGATCGCAGGCCCCCTCAGAATCGTTCAAGTCAGGCTTGTCTGATCAGACAAACGACGTGTGTCGTGATTACTTGCCCTTCTCGTCCTTCTTCTTCTCGTCCTTCTTATCGCCGAACGTGTCAGCGTGGCCGCCCTTCTTCTCGTCCTTCTTCTCTTTCTTCTCTTCGCCGTACACGAGGACGTGGCCGCCCTTCTTCTCGTCCTTCT
>CAMDPZ010000093.1 GCA_945905765.1 Nitrospira lenta | reverse complement strand
TGAGTGACGAGACGCAGTTTGTCCGCGTGCAGCGGGAAGATTTTTCCGTGGATGCGGAGATCAACCGGGTGCGGGGGAGTTCGAAACGTATCGGCGGCATTTCGATTTTCCTGGGGACGGCGCGCGACCGGTCCAAGGGGCGGGATGTGGACAGCATCACCTTCGAACATTACGAGGGGATGGCGCAGAAGAAGCTTCGTGAGATCCGCGAGCGGGCGCTGAAGGACTTCGACATCATCGAAGTGGCGATCCTGCATCGCTATGGCGAGATCGGTATCGGTGAAAATATCGTGCTGATCGTGGTGGGGGCTGAGCACCGGGCGCCGGCCTTTGAAGCTTGCGAGTGGGCGATCGACGAACTGAAGCAGATTACGCCGATTTGGAAGCTGGAACATACGCCGGAAGGCGAAGTCTGGGTGGAGGAACACCCCTAGCAGCGTGACGAGTGATGTGTGATCTGTGATGGGTGACGAGTCGAATATGACGATGCCGACGCCTGACAATGTCCGTTATCCCGCCGCTGCGGATGCCTTTGGAAGGCCGCTGCGCAGTTTGCGTCTGTCCGTGACGGACCGGTGCAATCTCCGCTGTAAGTACTGCATGCCGGAGGAAGACTATGTCTGGCTGCCGCGCGAGGATGTGCTGACCCTTGAGGAGATGGCGACGCTGACCGGTTATTTCACCGACCTGGGTGTGGACCGTGTGAGGCTGACGGGCGGGGAGCCGCTGCTGCGGCGCGATTTAGCCAGGCTGATCCGCCTGTTGGTCCAAAACCGGAAGATCACGGATATTGCCCTCACGACGAACGGGATTTTGTTGGCGGACCAGGCGGAGGCGCTGTTCGATGCAGGGCTGCACCGCGTGACCGTCAGTCTCGATACGCTGAGGCCGGAGCGGTTTCGCCAACTGACCCGCCGCGACGAATATGCGCGGGTGATGGAAGGCATTGCATCGGTGGCGCGCGCGGGCTTCACCGGCTTGAAGCTCGATACGGTGGCGATTCGCGGCTTCAACGACGATGAGCTGGTGGCGCTGATCGAGTTCGGCAAGCAGGTGCAGGCGGAAGTCCGGTTCATTGAATATATGGATGTCGGTGGCGCGAACGAATGGTCGCAGCAGAAAGTGTTGTCCCGGGAAGCGATGCTCACGATCCTGGGTGAGCGGTATGGGACGATTGAGCCGATGGCTGAGCGGGGGACTGCGCCGGCGCAACGATTTGTGTTGCCGGATGGAACGACCTTTGGGATTATTCCTTCGACGACCACGCCGTTCTGCGCGACCTGTGATCGCAGCCGGGTGACCGCCGACGGGATGTGGTATCGCTGTCTCTATGCGACGCAGGGCACGGATCTGCGCAAGTCTCTCCGCGCCGGCGCCTCCGCCGACGCGATGCGGGCCGTGATCCGCGCCGGCTGGGAAGGCCGCCGCGACCGGGGCGCAGAAGAACGCAAGGCGCTTGAGCGGGATGGATTGCGTGTCGGAGGCTTGATCGGCATTGAAAAACTGCGCGAAGATCCCCATCTGGAAATGCATGCCCGAGGCGGCTGACGTCCCACTTTGCCGCTTGCGCCGTGGTGCTGCTCTCTGTTGATGCCTCATGTTGGATACTGAATTCCTCACCATTGTCGGTCTCGGATTTGTGCTGGGGCTTCGTCATGCCCTGGACACGGACCATTTGGCTGCCGTCTCCACGGTCTTGGCGCAGCGGCCATCGTTTCGCGCCTCCGGCATGATCGGCTTTAGCTGGGGGCTGGGCCATGCGGCGATCTTGTTGCTGGTCGGGGCGGTGGTGCTGGTGTGCCGGGTGCCGGTTCCGGAGCCGATTGCCCTGGCGGCCGAGTTCGGCGTCGGGGCGATGCTCGTATTCCTGGGCTGCATGTTGGGGCTTCGCTTGGCGCGGGAGCGCTGGCATGTGCACCGGCATGAGCATGACGGGACGCAGCATCTGCATTTGCACAGTCATGCGCTGACCGAGGATCACGGACATGGCCATTGGTGGCGCGATTCCGTCCGCCCGTTTTGCATCGGCATGGCCCATGGCCTGGCCGGATCGGCGGCGCTCTTGTTGATCGTCTTGTCTTCCGCGCGATCGGTGTCGGAGGGCCTCATCTACATTGCCGTGTTCGGGGCCGGCTCGATCCTGGGCATGATGCTGGTCGGTATGGTGGTGAGTCTTCCGGTCATATGGTCGCTGAATCTCGGGCGTCCGATGTTTCTCGCGGTGCAGGGGCTGGCCAGCCTTGGGAGCGTGGCAGTCGGACTCACCATCATGCTGCAAATCGCCTTCGGCGGGCAGCTGTTTTAACCCCCATCTCGTCATCGTCCCCTGTAGGAAATCTACGTGAGTCATGCTGACGGCTATGGTATTCTGCCGCCTCATGAGGAGGGCAGTCCCGTATCGGACTGAAAGGAGCCCCAATGGCTTGGTTTAAAAAACAAAAAACGGCTGAGACGGAACCTCCGAAGCGCTCCAAGCTTTCGGAAGGGATGTGGCTGAAATGTAACCACTGCCGTGAGATCATCTACCGTAAAGAGGTTGAGCGGAACAACAAGGTCTGTCCGAAGTGCGATTACCATTTTCCGATTTCCGTTCTGGAGCGGATTGCGCTGTTGGCCGACCTTGGGACGTTCAAAGAGTGGGATGCGGAGCTCGGCCCTCAGGATCCGCTGAGTTTCCAGGATACGAAATCCTACAAGGATCGGGTGAAGGCGCACCAGGAGAAGACCGGCCGCAAAGACGCCATGGTGATCGGCGAAGGGAAGATGAACGGGCGGCGCGTGGTTTTCTGCGTATTCGACTTCAGTTTCATGGGTGGCAGCATGGGGTCGGTCGTCGGGGAGAAGATCTGTCGGGCGATCGACCGGGCATTGGAGACGAAGCTGCCGGTCATTTTGGTCACGACCTCCGGAGGAGCCAGGATGCAGGAGGGGATTCTCTCCCTGATGCAGATGGCCAAGACCTCGGCTGCTGTTGCCAAGCTGGGCGAGGCCAAGCTTCCCTTTATCTGTCTGTTAGCCGATCCCACGTTCGGGGGCGTGACCGCGAGCGTCGCCATGCTGGGCGATGTGATCATCGCCGAACCGAAAGCCTTGATCGGCTTTGCCGGTCCCCGCGTGATCGAGCAGACGATTAAACAGCAGTTGCCGGATCAGTTTCAGCGGGCGGAGTTTCTCTTGGAGCACGGCATGATCGATATGATCGTGGAGCGCAAGCAGCTGAAAGAAACGCTGAGTACGCTCGTGGCGCATTTTTAAGCTGAGGTTCCTTTGCGGGTTTAGGGTTTGGCTGTTCACTGCTCGGTCTTGAGGCTTATGAAGCATCTTGGCTAATCGTCCATCCGTCCTGGTTACCGCATGACCTATGTTTCTGCCGTGGCCTATTTGTATCGTCTGCAAAAGCACGGCATCAAGCTGGGGCTTGAGACGATGACGGCATTGATGGGACGGCTCGGAATGCCGCAGGCCCGGTACCGGACGCTCCATATCGCCGGCACGAATGGCAAAGGGTCCACTGCCGCCATGGCCGCTTCGGTGTTGCAGTCGGCCGGTTACCGGGTGGGGCTCTATACCTCGCCCCATCTCGTGGAGTTCCGGGAGCGGATCCGCGTGAATGGCGAAATGATCACGGAATCGCAGGTGGCGCAATTGACCGAACAACTGCAGGCTTTCTGCCTACCGGACCTCTCCCCGACATTTTTCGAATATACGACGGCGATGGCCTTTCAGCACTTTGCTGAGGCGAGGGTCGACGTGGCTGTGCTGGAGGTGGGACTGGGCGGCCGGTTTGACGCCACCAACGTCGTCACGCCCATGGCCTGCGCGGTGACGACGATCGCGCTCGATCATCAGGACCATTTGGGGACGACGCTTTCGTCGATTGCGTTCGAGAAGGCCGGCATTATCAAGCAGGGGGTGCCGGTCGTGTTGGGGCGGCTCGACGAGGAGGCCCGGCGGACGATCGAACAGGTGGCGTTGGAACGGCAGGCTCCGGTGTCTCGCCTGGATGAAGACTTCCACATCGAGGGGGAGTCGCCCGCTCATTTTTCCTATCATGGCTTGGGCCTGCAATATGACGGACTGACTTGCGCCCTGGAGGGCCGCCATCAATTGGATAATGCCGCCTGTGCCTTGGCGCTGTTGGAGGCTGCGGCCCCTCAGGGGATTACGGTCACAGCCGAATCGGTGCGTGAAGGACTTCGTGCGGTCAACTGGGCCGGGCGATTGGAAATAGTCGATCACCATCCGACCATCCTTGTGGATGGCGCGCATAATCCCGCTGCTGCCAGGGTCTTGGCCGACTACCTCACTGATTCTCTCCGGTCCCATCCCTCTCGCCGCGTCGTCCTGGTCCTGGGCATGATGCGCGACAAGGACCATCGAGGTTTTGTCGAGCCGCTCAGGGGGCTGGTGGATGAGGTTGTCTTAACGCAGGCGGATCTCCCCCGTTCTGCGACTGCGCAGGAACTCCGGGCCGCTCTTGTCGATTTGTTTCCGTCTCTCCATGTTGCGCCATCGCTCAGTGAGGCGATGACGTTGGCTAAGCAGTTGGCAGGGTCGGAGGATCTAGTCTGTGTGACTGGCTCTCTGATGCTCGTCGGGGAATGTCAGGCATGGCTCCGTGGTTGTGGTCTTTCGTCTCTCAGGGGATGACATGGTAGGGAATGTGATGCAGCTCTGTCGGTGCCTGATTGGCTGGTTGATCCTGGGATTGCTCGTTCCGCTTGCCGGGATTGCCGCAGAGACCGGTGGCGCTCCCGTCGCCAAGGCGACCACATCCGGCGCCCTTCCGCTCGACATCACAGCCGAACGAATCGATTATCTGCAAGACCAAGAGGTCTATGAAGCCGATGGCTCGGTGGTGGTCGATCAGGGGGCGGTGCATCTGACGGCCGATCATATGACCATTCACGCCTTGCCAGGCCTCGTGATTGCCACAGGCCATGTCCGGCTCACTGACCCGAAGGCCGATGTGGTGACGGAACGGCTCGAGCTCAATGTCAATACGGAGGCCGGAATCCTCACCCATGGACAGATCTACCTCAAGTCCACGAACAGCTTGGTGGAGGGGCGCCTCCTCCAGCGGTTTTCAGAGGACCATTATCGGGTGAAGGAGGGCCGGTTCACGAATTGCGATGCCCAGGATGGCCAAACTCCTGCTTGGCGGTTTCGCTTCAAGGATCTGGACCTGGTCTCCGGCGATCACGTGGCCTTTGCTGACGGATGGCTCGATGTGAACGACGTGCCGGTGCTGCCCATTCCCACGTTAACCTACCCCCTATCGAGTCGGCGTACCGGGCTCCTCATTCCGAATGTCACCTACGACAACCGGTTTGGCATGCATTTGCAAGAAAGCTTCTACTGGGCCATCAATCCGAGCCAGGACCTGACGAT
>CAMDPZ010000092.1 GCA_945905765.1 Nitrospira lenta | reverse complement strand
TACCATCTCCTCGGGCGGGTGTATTTCCACGGCAAGAAAAAACCGCACGAGGCCACCGACGCCTTGTTGCATGCGCTCAAGCTGAAGCCTGTCTATCCCGAAGCGTTGAACGATCTGGCGGAAGTGTATCTGGCGCAAGGGAAGTCTGCGGAGGCGGAACAGACGCTGAGGCGGGCCATCGAGATCGACCCCAGGCACAATGATTCCTATGTGGATTTAGCGAAGCTCTACGAGGGTCGGCGTGATGTGGCGGCCGCGGCAAAAACTTATCAGAGCCTACTGGCCTTTCGTCCCGCCCATCCCGACGCGCTCTTCGGTCTGGCGTTGTTGCAGGAGGGCCAGGGGGAGAATAAGGCGGCTCACGACCTGTTGATGCGGCTGACGAAGGCGAATCCCAAACATGCCGATGCCTGGTATCACATTGGGCGTTTAGCGGAGCGGGGGAATGATTTGCTGGAGGCCGCCTATGCCTATAAACAAGCTGTCGCGGCCAAGCCGGATCTGGTCGATGCCCACTATAATCTGGGATTCATCCTGCGGAGCCAGGGCAAGCCGGTCGATGCGGAGCGGGAATTCCTGGAGGTCTTGCGGTATCGCCCCGAATATGCCGAAGCTCACATGAACTTAGGCGTGATCTACACAGGCCTGAACCGGCTTGAAGAGGCGGAACAGTCTTACGAGCGAGCCGTCGAGTTGAAGCCGGACTATGCGGAGGCCCATTATAATTTGGGGGTCTTCTACGAGTTGCACCGGAAAGACTTGGCGAAAGCGCTGGCGCAATATCACAAGTACCGGAGCCTCGGTGGGCGCGACGATCGCGTGGAGCGCATCGTCGGGCTGGGAAGCCGATGACCCGTTCGATCTTGTGACGGGCTGATGGTCGCAGTGATCATGGACGACCGCGTGATCGCCTCGGAGCCTGGCCGGTGCCCGAGGCGTTGTTATTTCCGGCGGACGTACCTCGATAGAGCAGAGACTATTTTTTCGGCACATTGGTTATCACGAATAGGCCGGTTGATTCAGGAAAGGAGTCGCGTATGGTGAAGAGACAGGGTGCACAATGGGCTTCGGTATGGGCGATGGTCGCGGTCGTGGTCTTGTGGGGCTCAGTTGCCGCAGCCGCAGCCCTTGAGTTGAAGGGCAAGTTCGAAATCCTCCAGGGCGAAGTGTCGACCCACACGCCTGGCAAGGTGAAGTTGGTCGAGTTCGCCGACTTCTACTGTCCCCATTGCCACCGGTTTGACGGAGAAGGTTTGGCCCTGTTGGAAAAAGAGTTCGGGAACAAGCTTGAGTCGACGATGGTGGGTTTTCCGGTGATTCATGGGAAGTTGCCGACCCCGTTCGACATGTATGAGCAGGCGAAGATGATGGGCAAGGGAAAAGAAATGAAATCGGTCCTCTTTCGCACCATCCACAAAGATAAGATCACCGGCGTGTTGGATCGTTCGTTGCGGGAGGTTTTGATCAAGGAAGTCGGGCTTGATCCGAAAGCTTTTGAAGAGGGGATGGCCAGCGGGAAGCCGGCTAAGTTATTCGAAGACGGCCGCAAGTGGGGCGAACGCATCAAGGTGCAGCAGACCCCGACCGTGCTCCTCGATGGCAATATCAAGACGGAGACGATCGATCCGGAGAATATCCGGTTGATCATCCAGAGCATTCTGGATGCAGACAAAAAGAAGTGATCGGTGATGAGTGAGCAGTGATGTATAGGGAGTAAGGAGTGACTGTCTAGGCTTCTTCACGGATCACCCATCACTCATCACATATCACTTCCACGGGGTGGTTATGGCGCTTGATCCAATTTGCGGGATGACGGTCGATCCGGCTAGGGCGGCCGGATACCATGACCATCACGGTCAGCGCTATTACTTTTGTGGCCGGTCCTGCCTGGAACGATTCAAGGCCGATCCGGAGTTGGCGTTGTCGCCGCAGCCGGCCAGTTCGCCTAAGCCGACTACCAGAAAACCCCTTCCGATGATGCAGCAAGCTCCGGCCCTGCCAGGAGCCATCGATCCCGTCTGCGGGATGACGGTGCAGCCAGCTACGGCTGCCGGCTCCTTCGAGTATCAGGGGAAGACTTACTATTTCTGTGCCACGAGTTGCCTCGCCAAGTTTCGGGTAGACCCGATCCATTATCTGACTCCTCCTGAGCAGCATGTCTCTCGTGCGATGCCGGTCCCGATCGGTGGAACGGTCGAGTACATCTGCCCCATGGACCCGGAAGTGCTGGAGACCAAGCCGGGGGCCTGCCGGATTTGCGGGATGGCGCTGGAGCCCAAAGTCGTTTCGCTCGAAGAAGAAGGGAATCCCGAGCTTGAAGAGATGAGCCGGCGGTTCTGGATCTGCCTCGGGCCTGCCCTTGTCGTGATGTTCCTGGCCATGGCCGAGATGATCCCAGGTCTGTCGCTGCCACAGGTCCTCGCCGGTCCGGCGAAGAATTGGGTGCAATGGTTATTGGCAACGCCGGTGGTGCTTTGGGGCGGCTGGCCGTTTTTTCAGCGAGGCTGGATCTCGGTGGTGAGCCGGGCTCCTAACATGTTCACGCTCATTGCCATTGGAACGGGCGCTGCCTATGGCTACAGCACTGTGGCCACGGTGGCTCCGGCGTTGCTTCCCGCTTCCTTCCGGCTGCATGACGGGTCGATCGCGGTCTATTTCGAGGCGGCGGCTATTATTACGGTGCTCGTCTTGCTCGGCCAGGTGCTTGAGCTGAAGGCCAGGAGCCAGACGAGCTCTGCGATTCGCGCCCTGCTCCGGCTTGCGCCAAAGAGCGCCAGGCTCATCAAATCGGACGGGCAGGAAGAAGACGTGCCGCTCGAACAAATCCAGGTGGGCTATCGATTGCGCGTTAGGCCGGGAGAACGAGTGCCGGTCGATGGGATGGTCCAGGAAGGTTCCACGTCTGTAGATGAATCCATGATCACGGGGGAGTCGATCCCGGTCGAGAAAACCGTTGGAGATCCGGTGACAGGCGGGACCATCAACGGGACTGGCGGAATGGTGATGGTGGCGGAACGGGTCGGGCGGGATACGATGCTTGCCAGGATCGTGCAGATGGTGAGCGAGGCGCAACGGAGCCGGGCGCCGATCCAGCGGATTGCGGATGTGACCGCGGGCTATTTTGTCCCCCTGGTGGTAGCTGCCTCATTGATCACGGCAGTGGCCTGGGCGATCTGGGGGCCGGAGCCGAAGCTGGCCTATGCGCTGGTCAATGCCGTGGCGGTTCTGATTATCGCCTGTCCCTGCGCGCTGGGATTGGCGACGCCGATGTCGATTATGGTGGGGACCGGGCGCGGCGCGACGGCTGGCGTCTTGGTGAAGAAGGCGGAGGCGCTGGAGATTTTCGGCAAGGTGGATACGCTCGTGATCGATAAGACCGGGACCCTCACGGAGGGCAAACCGAAACTGCTCTCGGTCCATGTCGTGGCGCCCTGGTCCGAGGCCGAGCTGTTGCGGCTTGCCGCGAGTCTTGAGCGGAGTAGCGAACATCCTTTGGCAGCATCGGTGGTGGCGGGAGCGGAAGGGCGAGGGCTCGCTGTTGCTCCGGTCGAGGGCTTTCGCTCTGTGACGGGGAAGGGCGTGACTGGGACGGTGGCCGGTCGTCGCGTGGCCATAGGGACGGTCGCATTTTTACGCGATGACATCGGCCTATCCGGTCAGAGCCTCACGCAGTTGGATGGTGACGCGGCTGCGCTTCGGCATGAAGGGCAGACGGTCCTGTTTGTGGCAATCGATGGGCAGGCTGCCGGCATTCTGGGCGTGGCAGATCCAATTAAAGATTCCACTCGCGCTGCGGTGCAGGAACTCAAGGCTGAAGGCATCCGCATCGTCATGTTGACGGGTGACCATCACGATACGGCTGAGGCGGTGGCCAGGCAGCTCGGCATTGAGGAAGTCATGGCGGATGTCCTGCCGGAGCAGAAGGGTCAGATTATCGCCCGCCTCAAGTCGCAGGGCCGCGTGGTGGCGATGGCAGGAGACGGCGTCAACGATGCGCCGGCCCTGGCCTTGGCCGATGTCGGGATCGCGATGGGAACCGGGGCGGACACGGCCATCGAGAGCGCGGGGATGACGTTGGTGAAGGGGGATCTGCGAGGACTGCTCCGCGCGCGGAGACTGAGCCAGGCCACGATGCGGAACATCCGGCAAAATCTCCTCTTCGCATTTCTCTACAATGTAATCGGGGTGCCGGTTGCGGCAGGCGCGCTCTATCCGGTCTGGGGCATCCTCTTGAGCCCCATGATCGCCAGTGCTGCGATGACGTTCAGTTCCGTGTCCGTGATCTCCAACGCCCTTCGCTTGCGCCATGTGGAATTGTAAGTGCGACTTCGACTGATGCGTGCTAGGCTACGTTCGTTTATCGGTGATCGAGCGGAGATGGATTGCATGAAGGATCGTGGCATGTTTCGACTAAATTTTCTGTTGCGACTCGTGATCGGACTCTGCGTGGGGAGTTCGGTCGTGACCGGGACTGTTTTGGCCGGCGCCCGTGCGATCCCTGTGGCGAGTGGAGGCGATCTCCAGGCGCAGGTGAAGGCGACCGCCACCAAAGTGACTCCCGCTGTCGTCAGCATCGGGTCAACGGTGATGGTGCGGGACCAAGCGTTCAGCGACGAAGGGCTCCCGTTCGGTCTGTTTAAGGATGCCCCGCCCCGCCGTCAATATGGCCAGGGCTCCGGCGTGATTGTGTCGCCGGATGGCTATATTCTGACGAATAACCATGTCATTGCCGATGCGGTCGATGTGGAAGTGATCCTTGCCGACCGGCGGCAATATAAGGGACGAGTGGTGGCCACCGATCCCAAGACCGACGTGGCTGTGGTGAAAATTCAGGCGACGAACCTCCCGACCGTGACCTGGGGGGATTCGAGCACGTTGGCCGTCGGAGAATTTGTGCTCGCGATCGGCAATCCATTGGGGTTGAGCCGCAGTGTGACGTTCGGCATTGTCAGCGCCGTCGGCCGCGCCGATGTCGGGGTCGCGGACTTCGAAGACTTCATTCAAACCGATGCGCCGATCAATCCCGGCAATTCCGGCGGAGCTTTGGTGACCATCAACGGAGAGTTGGTGGGGATCAATACGGCCATCGCCAGTCCGACCGGCGGGAGCGTCGGCGTGGGCTTTGCCATTCCGAGCAATATGGCCAAGGCTGCCATGCAGAGCCTGCTCAAGACCGGGCGGGTGGTCCGTGGATTTCTCGGCGCCTCGACGCAGGATGTCACACCGCTGCTCGGGAAGATTTTCCGCCTGCCAGATGTGAAGGGCGCGATCGTGACCGATGTGCAGGCCAAGGGGTCGGCCGAGAAAGCCGGCCTCAAGCGCGGCGATGTGGTGGTGCGATTCGACGGGCACGACGTGATGGATAGCGGACATCTCCGGAACCTTGTGGCTGCCGCGACGATCGGGAGTAAGCATAAGCTGGATCTTCTGCGTGAGAGCAAGCCGTATCAGGCCGACCTGGTGGTGCAGGAGGCGCCGCGTGAACGGGCGAAGAAGAGCCAGGCCCCATCGGCCGCAGTCTCCACGGTGCATCCTCTCGCGGGCGTGGTCTTCGACGATGTGACCGTGCCTTTGGCCCGGCAGATGGATCTGGCCGTCACCAGCGGAGTGGTGGTGACCGATATTGAGGAAGGCAG
>CAMDPZ010000091.1 GCA_945905765.1 Nitrospira lenta | reverse complement strand
TCTGAAGCCGCGCGTTGCGCGAGCACAGAAGATCATCAGCCTCCATCCCCCTATTTCTTCTTTTTGGCCCGCTCCGGCTTCGTGGTCCCGGCCATAACGACCACCTGCGTCTTGGCGGAAAACGCCTCATCGAGACGTTGCTTCCCATTGCTCGTGAGGATGATCAGTCCGTTATGACTCTCAATCCGCTGCAGGAAATGCGCGACCTCTTCATTCGCGTATCGGTCATGCGCATCTGCGGCCGTCGCGCGTTTCCCGAACAAAGCGTCCGCTTCATCGAAGAAGAGGATCGCGCCGCTGGATTCGGCTTTATCGAACACGTCGTTCAGATTCTTTTCTGTTTCGCCGATGTATTTACTCACCACCGCCGACAAATCCACCCTGAACAGATCCACCTTCAAGGTTTCGGCCAACGTCTCAGCTGCTTTCCTCCGGCGAAGCGCCGTGGAACCGGACAGGATCAAGACCGCGGCCGATGGGGCCTTGGGCTTCTTCACCCGGCGAGCCGGCGCTGCCTTCTTCTTCACCACGGCTTTTTTTACCGCGGTCTTCTTGCTCTTCCCTTTGATTGCCTTAGCTGCCATTCTATTTCGCGCTCCTCTTCCTACATTTCACTCCGTTGAACTCCCGGCCCCATCCAATCCCCGAACGCCCACTCCCTGCTAGGCAGAAGACGGCTTGCGAATCTTATCTGTAATTGATCACAATAACCAGCAACTCGCCCACCCATCGGAAAAATTCTGACCATGCCCATCGCGCCGATTGAACAGGAACTTGCGGCAGCCGAGGCCGCGCGGCAACGCCACAACGACGGGAAGGCGCGAGTCTGTGCGCGACGCGCGGTGGCCCTCGCTACCGAAGCCTGGCTGGCGCGGCGTCCTCTCCCCCGATGGCACGGGGATGCGATGGCTCATCTCCGTGAAATTCAACAGGACGAGTCCTTCCCTCTTCCCATCCGCCAAGCAGCCGAGCGATTGAGCACCCCGGTGACTCGCCAGCAGACCGCCCCCTTCACGGCGGACCCGGTCGCCGACGCAAGATGCATCATCGCTCACCTCAACCCGCTCCCGTCAAAGACAACGCCCTAACCCGCGCGCCATATCAGCCGCCTACTCACCAACGTCGGTAGGCAGTCCTTACCCGGACGAGACAACTCAGCCGGGGCAAATCACGTCAAGGATTTGACAGCCCTCTCCCTCGCAAGGCCCGCGCGCCGGCTGAATTCTACCGGCATCCCAAAACAACGTTGAAATCATGAGGCATTACGGGCGATGCCTCCGCCGCCATCGCCCGGCATTGCCATTGCAATTCACTCTCGCATGGAACACATCCGAAAAAAGGGAGATCCTATGGCACAGACAGAATCGGCCGCCGACCATATTATGGACATTGTCACCCATTCGAATAACTGCACCATCGAGCAGGTGATCTTCGAATGTCCGGAACTCACATGGGACCAGGTGTTTATCGAGGTCAACCGCTTGAGGCGGGAAGGGCGGATACGCCTGACGCTCAAACAGCCAGGCTATTACATCGTCAGTAAGATCGCCCAGCCTGGCGCAACCCAGAGGATGAGCGAGAGAAAGGTCGCGTGACTACTACGGAAAACCATGCGAGATAGCCGAGCGCGACTGGCGGGACGGGCGAGACGGACGAAAGTTCGCGGTGCGAAGTTCGAGGTTTTGAGAACTTCGAACCAAGAACTTCGAACTTCGGATCGCGCATGTCTCGCGTTTTACGCGCCACAGTCTTTGCGCTGGCGAACTTTTCCAGCATCATTCTAAAACCCCACCGATAGCCCCACCGTTCCTAAGACCGCCGCCCGATCGGCCGGTCCGGCGAACTCTGTGCCGAGACCTGCGTCCACCACCAGGCGCGACGTCAATTGATGGCGAATCCCCACTTCAACGCCCGTGTGATTCCGTTGGCCTCGCAGGTCCGACTCACGCGTGTAGAGGCTGGCGATCAGCGTGTCGCGGAAGCTGTCGGGATACCCCAAGGGATAACTGACTGCCGCCACAGCGCGGTAGGCCCCAGGCCGTTCCTGTCCCTTCGGCAAACCCAGCACGGTGTAGCCAGCATTGAGGTGCGCGCGCAGGCGGCCGAACGATCGCGTGAGGATGCCGGTGACTTGCGTATCGACGCCTCGTGAATTCACGCCCGTCGGCAGATCCGTTTCGACTCGGAGGGCCATGGCGGGCAACGCCAGCGTTTCCGTATTGAAGTTGTACAGCAGGCCCAGATGCAGGTCTCCGGACTTGCTCGCGCCGACGAGGCTGTTCGGCTCGGTGAACAGATCGCCCTGAATTTCAATTTGCGCATTATCGAACGCGCCATAGATGATTTGCGGTTGGAAGGTCACGCGCGTGCGGCCCTCCCGCCGGTCGTTGAAGCGCACGCCTCCCTCCATCCCGATCTCCCCTTTTGGAATCGCATAGGCATCTTCCATTCCGATCGGCCGGTTCGGATCGAGGTTGTCATGATCCAGGGCGAGGAGCGGCGCAGGCAGCAGACCCAACAGGATGAGAGCAAAAAAATGGAGGGCTCGCAGGGTGACGTTCCTCAATGGCGATGCTCCGCATGTGTCACGATCATCGGATTCGTCGCATCCGCAGTCGCCAGATAATAGGCATTCAAAATGCGATAGATCTCTGCCCGCTTATCCTCCCAGGTCGGCACCAGTTCACTCGCGAGGATGTCGCTGATGTTGTCATGCAGCATGTGGAGATTGTCGAAGATGTTGGCAATCTCCGGATAGCGCGCGGCAAATACAGGACTGAGCTCCGCCGTGAGCGGCATGAAGGTCCATTGTGTCTGCGGCTGGTCGAGATAATGCCGATAGGTCAGAAGAATGGGGCGCACCGCCTGCTTCTTGGCCTCAAGATCGCGCGCAGCCTGCAACGGATCGTACACGGCCACTTGCAGATAATGGTACGCCCAGATGGTGGCATTGAAGAGCGGGAACCTGGTCCGAAACGATTGCGAATAGGGGAAGGCATCGAGGCGATGATGGTCCAGCTTCTTGGCCGTGATGGCGTAGGCGCTCTCTTGGTAATAGGCCAGAACATTCCGGATGGCGCGGTCTTTATCCGGCTCGTCCGATACAACGATGTCGTAGGTGGCGCGATGCAGGGCATGGGCTTCATCGAAGGTGTTCTGGGCGCGCCAGGCTAGCTTCATATAGGTCGGAGCAATGGCCTCCTCGTTGGGATTAAGCCGAGGCTTCGACGCAATGAAGGCCAGCGTCTCCTTGCGGGCTTTGTCTTCGATGGCAGGCACATCCGTCCCGCCAGTGAGCAAGAGATTCTCGTAGAGATTGGAATGGCCGAAGTCCACGCCGTTGAACTCGCTGTCGAGTTCGGCCAAATCCTCCCGCAGCGCAAAGTTCCAGAACGCCCGATAGTAGAACCGCTTGTCCCGTTGCTCGAACTGACTGCACGCCACCACAGCAAAAACCATCAAGGCGATCATCCCAATGGAAACACTACGGCGGATCACCTGCATACCCTTGCCACTCATTGTTGAATATTTTTCACTTCTCTCTACAAGAGGGTGGCCGGGCGATCTCCCACTGCGCGCGTCCAACGAAGGCTGGTTCATCTGGTCTATCTGGTCGGTCTGGTCGGCCGAACAGGGGAAGGTCTGTCTGGTCTATCTTGTCTGTCTCGTTTGTCTCGTTAGCCGGACAAAAAACCTCACCAGAAAAATCAGATAGACCAGAAAGACCATCTAACCAGACAGACAAGCCCGTGCGCGTTCCACGAGCAAGAAGGGCACCTGGCCGGTCCCTTCCCCTACCAACCTAGAGCCCACCGATGTTTATTCTTTTCCAACAACGCATCCGCCTCGCTCGGCCCCCAACAACCGGCGGTGTAGAGGTGGACGGTTTTCTCACCGGCCAACAGCGGATCGTACAGGCGCCAAGCCGTTTCGGTAAATTCCGCGCTGACGAAGAGGGTTTGATCGCCGATCATCACGTCGCGAAGGAGCGTCTCGTAGGCTTCCGGGAGTTGGCCGAAGGCTTTTCCATAGTCGAACTGCAACGCATGGTCGCTCAGTTGGAACGGCCTCCCAGGACTCTTCACGGAAAAACACAGCGAGAATCCTTCATTGGGCTGGAGCGTGATCAGCAGCTTATTGGGCGGGATGCTGCCGGGGTCGAGGGAACGAAACACTTGGGTGGGCGCCTCGCGAAAGGTCACCGCAATCTGAGTCAATTTACGCGGGAACCGTTTACCCGTCCTCAGATAGAAGGGCACGCCCTTCCATCGCCAGTTGTGAATCTCCGCTTTCAACGCAACATAAGTCTCCGTGTTTGAATCCTTCGGAACCCCCTGCTCCTCGCGATAGCCGGGAATCGTCTGGTCTCCGACCTGCCAAGAGGTGTACTGGCCAAAGACGACATCCTGCTGCGTGACCGGCGCAATGGAATGGAGCACTTTCAGTTTTTCACTCTGGATCGCTGCGGCATCGAAAGATACCGGCACTTCCATCGCCACGACGGTCATCAGTTGGGTCAGATGGTTCTGGACCATATCGCGGAAGGCCCCGGACTGCTGGTAGTAGGCCCCGCGATGCTCGACGCCGAGATCTTCGGCCACGGTAATCTGAATATTCTCGATACTGGCGCGGTTCCAGAGCGATTCGAAAATCGGGTTGGCGAAGCGGAACGCCAGGAGGTTCTGCACCGTCTCTTTGCCGAGGTAATGATCGATCCGGTAGATCTGCGATTCCTCGATATACTGATGCAACGTCGTATTCAGGCGCCGAGCTGAATGAAAGTCGTGGCCGAACGGTTTTTCGAACACGACGCGGACCCACCCGTGGCTCTTGAGCAGTCCCGCCTGGTCCAACCGTTCCATCGCGGCAGGCACCGTGTCCGGCGGCAAGGCCAGATAGAACACCCGATTCTCCGGCATCTTGTGGATGCGCTCCAACCGTCGGATGTACCGGGCCAGCGCCTCATAATCCTGCGGCCCCCCCTCACGCAGCGTCTGGTAGAACAGACATTCCTCGCACCAGGCGCGCAACTCTGCTTCATTGCGCCAGCCGGCTTGCTGCAGACCTTCGAAGGCCCCGAGCCGAAACCCCTCTTCGCCCAGTTCCGGCAGGGCCGCCCCGACGATCAGGGTATTGCGCGTTTCCAGGATTCCCTGATCCCGCAGATGATACAGAGCGGGCAGGAGCTTCCGGCGCGTCAAATCGCCGGTGGCGCCGAGAATGACAAAGACGTGGGGCTCAACGTGATGTTGCGACATCCGCGGGTCCTCTCTGCAGCAAAAGCCGTTACGAACGACGGACGACGAGAATGGACTTCTTCATCGCCTAAGCAAACAACGGGGCAAGGATGCTCAAAAAGGCCGTTCAGCAAGGCCGCAGGCGAATCGAAACCGGAGGCGTACCCTCAGGGGTACGTTGAGGATTTCGATGAGCCGAGAACGAAGCTGGCGGACTGTTTCAGCAGCCTGTTAGAGGGAGGGGTCGAAAAGGCCCAGCTGCCATTCCTCCGCGCGGGTCAGCGCGATAGGGTACTTCTCGGTGAAGCAGGCGTTGCAGTACTGTTCCGGGGTGCCGGGGGAGGCATTCAGCATGCCATCGAGGCTCAAATAGGCAAGGCTGTCTGCCGTGATGTATTTCCGAAT
>CAMDPZ010000090.1 GCA_945905765.1 Nitrospira lenta | reverse complement strand
TCTTTGGCCATGATGGCGAGGCTGAAGGACGTCAGCATGAAGATGGCGGCGACGGCGACCGTGAACTTGCTCAAGAAGTTGGCCGGGCCACGGCTTCCGAAGACGGTCTGACTGGAGCCGCCGAACGAGGCGCCGATCTCAGCGCCCTTGCCGGACTGCAAGAGGATCGCGCCGATCATGAGAAAACAGATGAACACATGGATGACGATGAGCAACGTATACATGGCACTCCGATCAGTTAAGCACGTCGTGTCTGAGCAATGCGCACGATTGTAGCAAAGGAATCGGGATTGAGACAAGCCCCGCCCACTAATGCCCCATCGACCGCTTCCGAGGCGAGCAGCGACTCGGCATTTTGAGGCGTGACGCTCCCCCCGTAAAGGATTCTCATGGCAGCGGCAGTTGTGCTGTTCCAGCCGGTTTCCACGAATGAGCGGATGGATCGATGGACTGCCACGGCCTGCTCCGTGGTGGCGGCCCGTCCTGTGCCGATGGCCCAGACCGGCTCGTAGGCGATGGTGACGGTGGACAGGTCCTGCTGGGTCAACCCTGCCAAACCGCCGTTTAACTGAGTTGTAACGACCGATTCCGTTTTGTCCGCTTCCCGTTCAGCCAGGGATTCTCCCACACAGAGGATTGGAGCCAGTCCCTGCGCCAGGGCCGCCCGGACTTTCTTCTGAATCGTCTCGTCCCGTTCGCCGAAGAGCAGGCGGCGCTCAGAATGGCCGACGATTACATAGCGACAGCCCAGTTCGCGCAACATCGGAGCGGAAACTTCCCCCGTGAAGGCGCCCTGCTGCTCCCAATGGAGGTTTTGGGCACCGAGGCTGATCCAGGAGGAGGGACCGAGGGCTTTACCGGCCGATTCGAGGGAGGTAAAGGGCGGCGCCAGGACGACATCGGCCTTGGGAGATGGGGTCAGCCGTTCCAGGAGGTCGCGAATGAAGGCTGCGGCCTCCGAGGCCGTCTTGTTCATCTTCCAGTTGCCGACGATGAGGGGTGTGCGCACAGATTTCTCGATATGGATGGTGTCGCGGGCGTGAACCGACGACGAGGCGATTACTCGACTCGGTCCGGGAGGGCGGTCAAGCCCGGAAGTTGTTTGCCTTCGAGCAATTCCAACGCGGCGCCGCCGCCGGTCGAGATGAACGACATATTTTCCGATTCACCGGCTCGATGGACGGCTAAGGCGGTTTCGCCTCCGCCGACGATCGTGAGGGCATAGGCATTGGCCACCGTGTGGGCCATGGCCAGCGTCCCTCTGGCATAGGCATCGATTTCAAAGACGCCCATCGGTCCGTTCCAGAGGATCGTCTTCGCGTTCTGGACCGCTTCATTGAACAGTTTGACGGAAGCAGGACCGATGTCGAGGGCATACCAGCCTTTGGGGATTTCCTGGACCGGGACGATCTTCGACTCCGCGCCAGGCTCGCGGCTGGCCGCGACGACGCAATCGACCGGGAGGTAGAATTTCACGCCGCGGGAGAGGGCATGTTCCTCGATGCCTTTGGCGAAGTCCAACATGTCGTTTTCGACCAGGGAGTTGCCGATTTCCATGCCCTTCGCCTTGAGGAAGGTGAAGGCCATGCCGCCGCCGATAATGACTTTGTCGACGCGTTTGCCCAGATTTTCGATGACGCCAATCTTGCCCGAGACCTTTGCTCCGCCGAGAATGGCGACAAAGGGCCGGACGGGGTTTTCGACGGCGCCTTCCAGATATTCGATTTCCTTTTTGAGGAGGAATCCGGCGGCTGAAACGGGAATGAATTTGGTGATGCCGACGGTGGAGGCATGGGCCCGGTGCGCGGCGCCGAAGGCGTCGTTGATGTAGACGTCGCCGAGGGAGGCCAGCGCTTTGGAAAAGGCGTCGTCGTTCTTCTCTTCACCCTTATGGAACCGGAGATTCTCCAAGAGCATGACGTCGCCTGGCTTCATCTTGCTGACGAGCCCGTCCACCACCGGGCCGATGCAATCAGGCGCAAAGAGAATCTCTTTGCCCAGGAGCCGACCCAGGCGTTTGGCCACCGGGGCCAGGCTGTACTTGGGGTTGAACTTCCCGTTCGGGCGGCCCAGGTGCGAACAGAGGATCACCTTGGCTCCGTCGTCCACGGCGCGATTGATGGTCAGGAGGGTCGAGCGAATGCGGGTATCGTCGGTGATTTGGAGGGAGTCGTCCAAGGGGACGTTGAAGTCGGCCCGGATAATGACTCGCTTGCCCTTTAGCGAGATATCGTCGATCGTTTGTTTACGTAGGTTCATCCGGCGATCTGTCCGCTAATGTTCAGCGGCCTTTCGTTTTGGCCGCGATCACCTTGATCAGGTCTCGCACCCGGCAGGAATAGCCCCACTCGTTGTCGTACCAGGCCGTGACCTTGACCATCCGCTTGTCGATGACCATCGTGAGCGGGGCATCGAGGGTGGCAGAATGGGGATCGCCTTTCTGGTCGATCGAGACGATCGGGTCTTCCGAATAGAGCAGGATGTTTTTCATCGGGCCGAGCGCCGCTTTCTGGAAGGCGGCGTTGACGGAGGCGATATCGCAGTCCTTTTCGGTTTCGACGGTCAGGTCCACCAGCGAGACGTTCGGGGTGGGGACGCGGATTGCGAGGCCGTCGATCTTGCCCTTGAGCTGCGGCAGCACCAGATGGAGCGCCTTCGCCGCGCCGGTGCTGGTCGGGATCATGGACATGCCGGCTGCGCGCCCGCGTCGCAGGTCTTTGTGCGGTAAATCGAGCAACTGCTGGTCGTTGGTATAGGAATGGATCGTGGTCATGACGCCGTGCTTGATGCCGAAGTTGTCCAGCAGGATTTTGGCCACGGGCGCCAGGCAATTGGTCGTGCAGGAGGCGTTTGAGATGATGTGATGCGTGATCGGGTTGTAGGCCTCGTCGTTGACGCCCAGCACGAGGGTGACATCCGGATTGGGCGACGGGGCGGAAATAATGACGTGTTTGGCTCCGGCTGCGAGATGCTTTCCCGCGCCTTCTCGGTCGGTAAAGCGTCCGGTCGATTCGACGACGATGTCGATCTCCAGGTCCTTCCAGGGGAGGTCCTTGGGGTCCTTCATCGCGAGCACTTTGATGGCCTTGCCGTCGACGAGGATCTGGTCGTCTTTGGCCTCGACGCTCCAGGGTAAGGTCCCGTGCACCGAGTCATATTTCAAAAGATAGGCGAGCGTCTTCGCATCTGTGAGGTCGTTAATGGCGACCACATGCAGCTCGGGATCACCCAGTGATGCCCGCAGGACATTCCGTCCGATCCGTCCAAACCCATTGATACCGATCCGAGTAGCCATGACGAGTAGTCCCTCAAGAAAAAAGGCCGGCTGAATGTACCGGCCACAATGGAGGCCGATAGTATCGACGCCTCCTGGGCCTTGTCAAGCCATAGAGGGCGGTAACTCCGCGCCGGATCACAGGAGTTTCGCCGCAGCCCGCAGCGGCCGCGGCCAGAATCGGCGCGAGGTCTGTGGCCTTCTTCCTTGCGTCTCTGTTGGTGGTTCGTTAGAGTTCGGCGATCTCAGCCCGAGACGTTTTTCCATGAGGTATGAGTGAATCTGTTCGCGAAGACCACGCAGGTGTTGGAATGGCCAAGACTGTTGGAGGCCTTGGCCTGCCATGCCAGATCCACGATGGGAGCGGCGCGTTGCCGCGCGCTCGATTTGGCGACAGATCTGGAGGAGGCGCAACGGCGCCAACAGGAAACCACGGAGATGGGGCGGCTGCAGGACGCAGGCGAGGGTTTGCCTACCTTGGCCTTCCCGGACATTCGGGATCCGCTCGCCCGGGCTAGCAAAGGGGCTTCGTTAGAGATATTGGAACTCCGCGATTGCGCGATCGTGCTGGAGCTGCTGGAGGAGAGCGGCCATTTTGTGGAGCGGCATCAGCTGGTCGCTCCCGCGCTGGCATCCGTTGCGCAGTCTTTACGATCGGTCGAGGAGTTACGTCCGGTGAAGGCCGCGCTGGATGAGGCGATTCACCAGGATGGTTCGATCAAGGAGTCGGCGACGCCGGAGTTGCGGCGCTTGACCCATCAGGCCCATTCGCTCAAACAGCAGATCCGGCATCAAGTCGATCAGATGCTCCACTCGCGCCGCTTCGAGGAGATTCTCCAAGAACAGTATTTCGCCCAGCGGGAAGGCCGCTATGTCATCCTGGTGAAAACCGACATGAGGGGCCGGGTGCCGGGGATCGTGCATGACGTGTCGGCCAGCGGGGCCACGGTCTTTATTGAGCCGCGCGAACTGGTTGAGCTGAACAACTCGATCAAGGTGGCGGATCTGGAGATCGAACGGGAAGTGCGCCGCATCCTTCGGGAGCTGTCTTCCCTGGTCGCAGCACAAGCAGAGCTCATGGTGGCGGGGCTTGATGCGCTGGCTGTGCTGGACGGGATTGCCGCGCGGGCTTCATTCGGCCGTCAACTGAAGGCCCATCCGGTCGGGCTCAACGATGACGGGCGCGTGAAATTGCTGCAGGCCAGACATCCATTGCTCGTGTTGTCTAAGGGGCAGGTGGTGGCCAACGATATTCTCCTGGATGAATCGATCCAGGTGCTCGTCATCTCCGGTCCCAATACGGGAGGCAAGACCGTCACCATCAAGATCGTCGGGCTCTTTGCCCTGATGGTTCGGGCAGGACTGCACCTGCCCTGCGAGGCGGAATCGGAGATGGCGTTTTTCTCCGACGTCTATGCCGATATCGGCGACGCCCAGGACCTGGCCCGTGACCTCTCCAGCTTTTCGGCTCACATGACCCAGATGATTCAATTGCTCGATGAAACAGAGCAGCAGCGGAATGACGCTGAAGAGGCTGAACCGCGGCAATGGCTGGTCCTCCTCGATGAGCCGGTGACCTCGACCGATCCGTCAGAAGGGGCGGCCCTGGCCGAAGCCTTGCTCTGCCGGCTGGCGACGCTGGGGATGAAAGTCGTCGCGACCACCCATTACGGATCATTGAAGGCCCTGGCCCATACGATGTCCGGTTTCGCGAACGCCAGCGTCGAGTTCGACGTAGCGACCCTCTCGCCAACCTATCGGCTCTTCATGGGGGTGCCGGGCGGATCGTCTGCATTGGAGATTGCAGGCCGGTTGGGGATGGACCGGGCCTTGCTGGATGAGGCGAGGTTGAAGCTCCATAAAGACGAGCGGGCTATGGAAACGATGTTGCACGATCTGCAAGCGACGCAGCGGCAGTTGGCCGACGATTTGGCCCGAGCCGTCGAGGCGAGACGTGAAGCGGAGCAGGCGGAGCAGCGAGCCAAGGCGCAGCTGGCCCATCTGGAAGAAACGGAAAAGGAAGCGCAGCGGGGCCTCAAGCGAAAATTGAGCGAGCAGTTCAGTCGCGCGCGGGCTGAAGTGCAAGCCACGGTCGATACGGTCAAGGGCGAGCAGAAGTTGATCAAGGCCAAGGCGGCGAAGCAACGGTTGTTTGAACTGGAGGCGCAGACGAAAGCCGAACTGACTCCCGCTGGCCAGCCCATTCCCCTTGAGCAGTTGGTGGTGGGGGACCAGGTGGAGATCAGCGGGCTCGGCATGACCGGCACACTCCTCGAAGCGCCGCAGGGGAAGAAGCGAGTGAGGGTGAAGGTGGGGGCAGGAGAGCTGCTGGCTACAGTGGCGAACCTCGTTGGTCTCGCAAGGGGGCAGGCGGCGCAGTCGAAGCAGGCACCCGCCCCATCGACTCCTCGCCGGTTCCAGCCAGGAGGCGGGCTAGGTCTCGATGAGCAGACGGTCGTGGATGTGCGAGGGAGGGCGGCGGACGAGGCGTTGGACCAGGTGGTGGCGGCGCTGGATCGCGCGACGATGGCCGCCGTGCCGTTTCTCCGCATCATTCATGGCCATGGCACAGGGAAACTGAAAGCATCGTTGCGAGACTATTTGAAAGACTCCCCCTATGTCGCAGGCACCAGACCTGGCGATCGGGCGGAAGGCGGGGATGGCGTGACGATCGTAACCCTGCGGTAATCAGGATGCTGAAAAAAGGGATCGTCAGGCTCCGTCCCCTCCTGGTTCAGCTTCCTCACTAAAGGTGGTACTTCGCCATGCGATACCGGAGGGTGTTGCGGGTGATCTTGAGCAGTCTGCTGGCTTCGGAGATGTTGCCGCCTGTTTGCTGGAGCGCTTCCTTCAGCAGTTTCTTTTCCATTTCCTGAGCCGAGAGGCCGAAGGCCAGAAGCGAGGTCTTCTCGCTCTCTCCGTTCGATCC
>CAMDPZ010000089.1 GCA_945905765.1 Nitrospira lenta | reverse complement strand
TTTCTCCTGGGCGCCATCCTGGTTGGGGCCGTGTTTCTGCTGTGGCGGCGCCGCTTGCACCGAGAGCCGGCTGTTTTGCGGGCTGGCGCGATTGCCACCTGCTGGCTCTTTCTCGGCTACGTCCTTCAAACGGTCGGATTGCACTACACGACCGCCTCGAATTCCGCGTTCATCACAGCGCTCTATGTCGTCATCGTGCCCTTGGTCCTGCGCCGATTCGATCGGCGCGTGTGGGTGGCCACCGGAATTGCGACGGCGGGGCTTTGGCTGTTGGTGAAGCCCAGCGCATCGGGAAACCTCGGCGATCTGTTGACGCTTGGCTGTGCTCTGGCGTTTGCCGCGCATATTGCCTGCCTCGAACGGTTTACCCGCGAAGTCGATGCTCCGTCCCTGTTTGCCTGGCAGATGATGGCGATGGTGGTGTTGCTGTTGCCCATCTTGCTGGTTGAACGGGCGCCGGTCGAGGCCTTTGCCCCGACGTCGATGCTGCTCATCGGGCTTGGGATTACCGGAGGCCTTGCGACCGGAGCCTTTGCGGTTCAAATGTGGGTGCAGCGTATTTTGCCCGCGCAGCAAGTCGCGTTGATCTTTGCCTCGGAGCCGGCCTATGCCGCTTGGCTGTCCTGGTACTTTCTGGGGGAAACCTTGGATCTGCAGGGCTGGGTTGGCAGCGCCCTGATTCTCGTCGCAGTCCTGGTGGGGTCATGGGGCAGCGGGTCCACGTCGTCTGAGCCGGCGGTCAGGGCGGTTCAACCGGCATAGTGCGGTAGAAGGAGTCAGATGGCACAAAAATTCGCCAATGGTCGCTGGGTGCAAGAAGGGTTTTTGGATAATCGCGTCGAGGGTACGATCGTCGGGCGGATTGTCTTCGCGGTGATCGGTCCGGTCGATGTGTATTTACAGGGCAATTTCAAGACCGATATTGTCGGGCAGGTCATCCAGTTCCGGAATCCCCGGTTTGAGGATGAAGATCTTGCGGGTCAGATGATTGGTGATATGGAAAATCCGCAGATCGGGGCGGTGAATTTGATCTCGTTCGATCCCCATCCGAACCTCGTGCCCCATCCCTATATCGAATGGTTTTCGGCGAAGAAAAATCATTATCGGATCGAGCTCGAACCGGCAGATGCTTGGATCGTACCGGCTGCGGATATGGGGGAGATCGATCAGGTGAGTCGAACGATTCGTGAGACGCTTGCCGGGCGGAGTCATGAGCCGCCGACTCGAGAGCCAACGGAGTGGGTGTGATTCGCTAATAAACGCGTGACGCGCGAAGGGACGTTCGAAGTTCTTGGTTCGAAGTTACGGAAACCTCGAACTTCGAACCTCGAACTCTTCCCGTCTTGTCCGACTTAGACCGCGATGGCGTCCTGCTTGCTCTTTCCTTCGCGGACATAGATCGGCACATCCTTGATATCCCAGACGAGCCCCACCATTTCCATCATTTTCAGGCAATAGTAGGTCATGTCGACTTCCCACCAGTAGAATCCTTGCCGGGTGGAGGCGGGATAGTAGTGGTGGTTGTTGTGCCAGCCTTCGCCCATCGTGATCAGCGCCAGCATGAAGTTATTGCGGCTGGTATCGCCTGTTTCGTAGCGCTGTGAGCCGTAAACGTGCGACAGCGAGTTAATGGTGCAGGTGCCATGAATCAGCGCAACCGTCGACACGAAGAAGCCCCAAATCAACATCTGGGGGCCGTTAGTGCCGAGGCCAGGCGCATAGGCTTCCAGCAACATGCCCAGTCCGAACATGCCGAACCCGGCGATGGTGGGGACGAGGATATCGAAACGGTCCAGGAAGCGGAGTTCGGGGAACTTCGCGAAGTCTGCAATGTTCTTCAAGCGAGGGGCAAAGTGCGTTTGTGATGTGAACCAGCCCATATGGGACCAGAGAAACCCTCCGTGCAGCGGAGAATGGACGTCGTCAGGCGTATCCGAGGCGATGTGATGGTGCCGATGGTGCCCGGCCCACCAGAGGGGACCTCGTTGGGCGCAGGAGCCTCCCAGGACGGCAAAGGCAAACTGGCAGGCGCGGGATGTCTTGAAGGTCCGGTGTGAGAAGTAGCGGTGGTACCAGCCGGTGATGGCGAACATCCGCACGAAATAAAAGGCTGTGGCGACGGCCACGGCGGTCCAACTCCATCCTACCCAGATAATTCCCAGACACATGACATGCACGGCGATGAGCGGGATGCACCGAATCCAGTCCATTTTGGGAGGCCCTTGGACCCTCATGTTTTCTATGCCGGCCCAGGAGTCGAACCAGCGGAGAACCGTCAACCAGAGATCCTGGGATTTGGTGGTCTGTTGAGCAGGTGCTTGGGACATTCGCTTACCTCCAAGGTCAGGGAGCGGTGGTTCACTGGGGTGTGGCGCCAGGCTCCGGCGTTTCAGTTAGGCTGAGTGAAATTGCGGCGCTTGGGAAGTCGTGTGTCTGGTAGGCCGCAGATACTGGATCGCACAGACAATGCTCTGGCGGCCCAGCGGTGCAATGACCCGTCATTATACACGCAACCTTGCGAGAATTGAAACAGGGCGGCCTCGGCAGGTGGGCATCTGCTACTTCCGCAGAATTTCAGGGGTTCTTGCTATTGGGGAGGGCCCATGCGGCAACGATTCGGCGATGCAGCTCCGGTCCATTCTGAATTGACACCCTCCTCCCCTGATCTCTAGAATGCCCCAATGATAAATGATCGTTTCCTTAAAGCGTGCCGGCGCGAGCCGGTTGATTGTACGCCGGTCTGGTTCATGCGCCAGGCTGGCCGGTATATGGCCGAATATCGGGCTCTTCGGGCGAAACATTCGATGCTGGAGTTGTGCAAGACGCCGGAATTAGCGGCGCAAGTCACGCTGCAGCCGATCGATCGTTTCCCGCTCGATGCCGCCATTATCTTCGCCGACATTCTGTTGCCGCTTGAGCCGATGGGGCTCAACCTGGAATTCGCGGAGGGCGAGGGACCGGTCATCCATAATCCGGTGCGGGACCATGCGGCGGTCGAGCGGCTTAGTGTCATCGACGGGGGCGAGCTCGACTATGTGGCCGAAGCCATCCGTCAGGCGCGGCGCGCCCTGAACGGGCGGGTGCCGCTGATCGGATTTGCCGGGGCTCCGTTCACCCTCGCCAGCTATGCGATCGAGGGCGGAAGTTCGCGGAACTATCTTCTGACCAAACAGATGATGTATTGCGAGCCGAAGACCTGGCACCTGCTCATGGACAAGTTCGCGCGGGTCATCACCGGCTATCTCCGGCAGCAAATCAAGGCCGGCGCGCAGGCGATTCAGCTGTTCGACAGCTGGGTGGGCTGTCTCTCGGTCGGCGACTATGTCGAATATGTGCTGCCGCATGTGCAATTGATTTTCGAAGGGCTGAAGCGGGAAGGCGTGCCGATGATTCATTTCGGCACGGGGACCTCGGCCATGCTGCGCCAGATGCGGCAGGCGGGCGGCGATGTCATCGGGGTCGACTGGCGCATCCCTCTTGATGAGGCGTGGGAGATGGTGGGCCATGATGTGGCGGTGCAGGGCAATCTCGATCCCTTGACTCTCTATGCTCCGTTGCCTGAAATCGAACGGCGCGTCGAAGATATTTTGCGCAGAGCCGGCGGCCGGCCGGGGCATATTTTCAACTTGGGCCATGGGATTTTGCCGACGACACCGATCGAGCATGTAGCCGCGGCCATCGATATGGTGCACCGGTTAAGTAAAAAGTAAAAAGCAAAAGCGGGTGCGGCGATTGGGCCGAACCTTTTTTACTTTTACATTTTTACTTTTGCTTTGGAGTAAGAGCGATGCCGGAATCAAAACGCCCGACGGCTGTGCTCCTCATGGCGATGGGCGGGCCGGACAGTTTGGAGAATGTGGAGCCGTTCCTGCTGGATGTGCGGGGAGGCCGTCCCACACCGCCGGAGTTGGTTGAAGAGATTCGGGAACGGTATCGGGCTACGGGCGGGAAGTCCCCGGCGGTCGGGATCTCCAAGGATGTCGCGAAGAAGCTTGAACAGCGGTTGAATGAGTCAGGCGACGAACGGTATCGGGTCTACGTCGGGTTGCGGCATTGGCATCCCTTCATCAAAGAAACCTATGCCGAACTGTTGGGCGACGAGCCTGAACAGATTATCGGCCTCTGTTTGGCCCCGCAGCAATCCTCTCTGAGTACTGGGGCCTACCGGAAAAAAGTTGAAGAGGCTCAGGCGGCGCTGCAGAGTGCTTGTCCGGTCAGTTACGTCGGCAGTTGGCACAGGCATCCCGGACTCGTCGCGGCCATTGTCGAGAATATCCAGCAGGCTTTGCTGAAGTTTCCTGCCGAGGCGCGGGCGACAGTGCCGGTGCTCTTTACCGCGCATAGTTTGCCGGAACGGATCGTGGCGATGAAGGACCCCTATCCAGCCGAGGTGCAGGGCACGGTCGAGGCGGTAACATCGCTGCTGGGCAAGCAGCCGACGCGTTTCGCTTATCAAAGCCAAGGCCGGTCAGGAGAGAAGTGGCTGGGGCCGACGGTCGAGTCGGCGGTGGAAGAACTGGCTCGCGAAGGCCATCACTATGTACTGGTGGCGCCGATCGGGTTTCTCTGCGACCATGTGGAAACCTTGTACGATATCGATATCGAATTGAAACGGTTTGCGGCTGGGCTCGGCCTCCAGCTTGAACGTATTCCCATGTTGAATGACTCGGCTGCGCTTGTCGATACCCTGGTCTCTGTGCTCAAGGCCCACGAATCATCGCTCAGCAGTACCTCGTGAACAATCTTCGCACAGTGGCTGTTATCGGTGGAGGGATCTCCGGTCTCTCGACTGCCTATGCCTTGCATGAGCGGGCGGCGGTAGCCGGTATCCAGATCCGTTGCACGGTCGTCGATGCCGCTCCCTCTTGGGGAGGCAAGATCGTTACCCATCGGGTTGGCGATCTGGTCACGGAGGCAGGCCCCGATTCCTTCCTCTCTCAGAAAACAGCTGCTATCGAACTCTGTGCCAAATTGGGGCTGACCGATCAGCTCATCAACACCAATGAGACCAGCAAGAGGGCCTGTGTGTTTTCGCAGGGCCGTCTGCGTGAACTGCCTGAGGGATTGGTCGTTATTTCTCCCAATCAGCTGGGGCCCTTTCTCCGGAGCGGACTCTTGAGTTGGTCCGGCCTTGCCAGAATGGGCTTGGATCTGGTCATGCCGGTGAAACGGTCGTCTAGCGACGAGTCGCTCGCCTCCTTCTTCCGGCGCCGCATGGGCCGCCAGGCCTTCGAACGGATGCTCGAGCCCTTGATGGCCGGCATCTATGCGGGAGATGCGGAGCAGATGAGCGTCCAGGCGACCTTCCCGCGATTTGTCGAGCTGGAGCAACAGTATGGCAGTGTGATTCGCGGAATGATGACGGCGCGAAAGACTGGCTCATCCGCCGCATCTGCCGGTCCGAAGCGCACGATGTTCGTGAGTCTCAAGAATGGTTTGTCGGATCTGGTCGATGCGTTGGTCCGCCGATTGACGGAGCAGGGTGTGACGCTCAGGAGCAGCACGGTTGTCGATGCCCTCCGAGTACGATCCCATCAGCCGGGTCGCTGGATGTACGATATCATCCTCAATGACGGCTCAGCTCTCTCCGTGGACAGCCTCGTGCTGGCCACGCCTGCCTATGTGTCGGCGGAGCTGGTGCGTCCGCTCACGCCGATTGCCGGAGGCTTGCTGGAGATGATTCCCTATGCCTCCACGGCGACGATTGCGATGGCCTATCCTCGCGCAGCGGTCGCAGGGGCGGCGGAAGGGTTCGGCTTCGTCGTCCCGCGGGCGGAAGGCCGCGACCTCATTGCCGCGACCTGGACCTCGCTCAAGTGGCCCCATCGGGCTCCGGCTGATCAGTTACTCGTCCGTTGTTATGTCGGAGGAGTCGGGCGCGAGGCCATTTTGCAATTGGATGACCGGGCTTTGGTGTCGCGGGTGAGGGAAGAGCTCGCCAGCATGTGCGGCGTGACGGCGGAACCAAGCTATGTGGAAGTGAATCGCTGGATGAAGGCGATGCCGCAATATACGTTGGGGCATCTCGAACGGTTGAATCAAATCGAAGCGGCGCTCAGCCGCTACGGGGGCCTGGTGCTTACAGGCGCAGGTTATCGTGGCGTCGGAATTCCTGACTGTATCCGTGACGGGGCTGTTGCGGCCGATCGGGTCGTGCGCTATCTGTCCGGAGAACGATCGTAAGAAGAAACGAGGGTCACCATGGATGCCCGGATGCAAATTGCCAATGTGACAGGACCATTCCGAGAGCCTCGGGAGCAGGTGTTCTCCTTCGACTATTCGATCCAGCGGGTCTCGTGGCCGACGGCCCAGGCCATTCGTGTAAAGGTCTCGATTCCGGAGGAGCTGGATGTCGTGCGGGCCAAGGTGCTGGGGGACGTTGTCGGGACGCCTGGTCAGCAATTGATGATTTCAAAGTTTTTGTCGCGCCAGATCTCGGATGAAAAAATCCGCATTGCCGAGGCAGACGGCATGTTGTC
>CAMDPZ010000088.1 GCA_945905765.1 Nitrospira lenta | reverse complement strand
CGCTCCAGGTTCTCAAAAATGATCGTGGAGATTAAAAACCCGGAGATGACGAAAAAGACATCGACGCCGATAAAGCCGCCCTGGAGGGAGCCGGGGAACGCGTGAAAAGCGACAACCGCCAGCACGGCGATCGCCCGCAGCCCGTCAATGTCCGCACGATAGGGGGGGTGAGTGAGTTCACCCGCCGGACCAGGCAAGACATCGCGACTCATTGTCGAGTTCTTCTTCAACGGCTGACCGAGGGTGAGCTTATCTGCATCGGCGGGATACTCCACTCCTGTGACGAAGCCTCAAGGCACAAGACTTCGCAATCTACGAACGTTGCAACGCTCGTCTTAAAATAGCAGAAACAGTTCAAAAGCTCAGCAGATTCATCAAGGCGACGAATCGTCGAGCTTTCCTGGCACAGAGCCGCTTGTGGGTGAAATAAAAAAGCCCCTCGGGGACGGCGGTCGGCCAACGGAGGAGGGACGAACCAACCCCGCCAACCGACCGGCGCCCCCAAGAGGGAGGATAGAAGACATCGCATTTACTAGATTGTAGGCCCTGGAGCCTGTCGAACCTTTCAGATGCGAGGGCCGCTACTGCGCGGCCCTCGCGACGAGTCGCTTAGCCTGTCTGAAATCTAAAATTCCTCGAACTCGCTGTCCTTGCTCCGGCGATCCTTGCCGTTGCCGGCCGCGACCGGCTCCTGCCGGCTCTCCATCTTCGATGGAGCCGCCATCTTCTTCAGCAAGGGCTTCTTCACCGGCCCCGCTGAAAACGCGCTGGGCTGGTGCGAAGCCGCACTGGGCCGCTGGCTGGATTCCTGCCCGCCTTGGGTGAGCTTGAAGGCCGCGACCTGGCGCATCAGCTCTCCGGCCTGCTCCTTCATGGACTGGCTGGCGCTCGTCGCTTCTTCCACCAAGGCCGCGTTCTGCTGCGTCGTTTCGTCCATCTGCATGATCGCCTTGTTCACCTGGTCGATCCCGCTGGCCTGCTCCTGCGAAGCCGCCGAAATCTCCGCGATAATGTCGGTCACCCGCTTCACCGAGCCCACGATCTCCTCCAGCGTCTTGCCGGATTGATCCACCAGCTCGCTCCCGTCGCTCACCCTCTGGATGGATTCGTTGATTAACCCCTTGATCTCCTTGGCTGCGGTCGCAGACCGCTGAGCCAAGTTCCGAACCTCGGCTGCCACCACGGCAAAGCCCCGGCCATGTTCTCCGGCGCGGGCCGCTTCCACTGCGGCATTCAAGGCCAGGAGGTTCGTCTGGAAGGCGATCTCGTCGATCACCGTGATGATATCGGCAATCTTCTTGCTGCTCTTGTTGATCTCCCCCATCGCCTCGACCGCTTTGGTCGTGACCGACCCGCCCTTTTCGGCGACATCGCGGGCCGCAATGGCCAACTGGTTCGCCTGCTTGGCATTGTCGGCGTTCTGCTTCACAGTGGAAGTCATCTCCTCCATGGCGGACGAGGTCTCTTCCAGCGAGGAGGCCTGTTCGCTGGTCCGCTGCGACAGGTCCTCGTTGCCCTTGGTAATCTCCTCCGCGCCGGTGCTCACGCTTTCAGCTGCGGTCCGCACGGTCGACAGGGTCGCCGTCAAATTCATGATCGCCTCATTGAGGCTGGTTTTCATCTGATCGAACTCGCCCTGATAGGGCCCGGTCATCTGTTTCGTCAAGTCGCTGGATGCCAAGGCGGTAAGGACGCTCTGCGCTTCCTGCAGCGGAGCGACCACCGCATCAAGCATCTTGTTGATGCCAAGGGAAAGGCTCTTAAAGAAGCCATCAAACTCTTCGGCATTGATCCGTTCCGAGAGCTGGCCAGCCGCCGCCGCGTTGATCAGCTTATCCACCTCGCTCTGGGCTTTCTTCTGTGACGTAATGTCGGCCCATTCAAGCGTGTTCCCCAAATACTCGCCGGACTCTGACACGATTGAACTGACGATCAGCGAAAGCGTCAAGGGACCGAGCTTGATATCGGCACGGTGAGGGAGGTTTTTGGGGTCGGACAGAACTCGGCGTTGCATGTCCGGCACCTTATGGAACGTGTCGATGCAGGTGCCGATAATCTTGTCGGCATTGAAGGCCGGGAGGACCTTCCTGATCTCGCCTTCGAGCGTCTTGAGTTTGCTCAAGGCCGCCTTGTTGACATAGGTCACCGTCAGATTGCGGTCGCACATCAATACGTTGCCAGTCGAGTTATCCAGGGAATTCTTGAGAATAGTCATCTCCCGGTCGGTCTTGCGCTTGGCGGTCACGTCGGACCATTCGAGCGAGTTCCCGAGATATTCCCCCTTCTCCGAGATGATGGCGCCGACGTTAAGCTCCAACAGCAGGGGGCCGAGCTGAATGTCCGCCTTGTGCGGCAAGTTCCGTGGATTCTCCAACACGCGCCGCTGATGCGAGGGCACTTTGTGGAATGTATCGATGCAGGTGCCCACGATATTGTCGGCATTGAAGGCCGGAAGAACTTTGCGGATTTCGCTCTCGAGGGCCTTGAGCTTGTCTTGCGCGGCCTTATTGATATAGGTCACGGTCAGTGTGCGATCGCACATGAGGACGTTCGTCATCGAATTATCCATGGCACTCTTGACCAGCGCCTTCTTCCTCTCCTCCGTCACGTCCGCCGCGAACTTGATGACCTTGTAGGGTTTGCCGAGCGCATTCATGATCGGGTTGTAGGAGGCCTGAATCCAGACCTCTTTGCCGCCCTTACCGATCCGTTTATAGATCCCGGCATCGAAATCGCCCTGATTCAGCTTGGCCCAGAATGTCTGGTACTCCTGGCTGTTCACGTAGCTCGGCTCACAGAACATCCGGTGATGCTTGCCCTGGATTTCGTCCAGCCTATATCCGAGACAGTTGAGAAAGTTGTCGTTCGCCGTAATGATCGTCCCGTCGAGCTGAAACTCGATGACGGCCTGAACGCGGTCAATGGCCGCCACTCGCGCCCGCAGATCTCGCTTGCTCGATTTTCTCGTAAATAGTGTGCGCAGGGACATCATCATTTCTCCTTTGGTTATCGCCGAACGTGGGACCACATCGCGGGCGCCTGCCCGCATGGTGAACGTAATGCTGCTGGGTGCGTTGATTGAAGCCCGCTTGACAGCGGCAGACCGGCAGGCCCTGGCTGCTCCACCATGACGTAGAACGAGGATGTTGCGCCGGTTCCCTCAGAGACTGGCTTCATGCCGTCGCCTATGTGACGCGCGCCCAGCGTGAAACGTTGCTCCAATAACTCGACGTTCAGTCCCATCTTTCTCTCCCTGAGAGAGGTCCAGCGCCTGGCGCCCCCTATGGGCGCACGGCCTGCCACCCTTGCGATACCGATAACCCAGAACGTTATGCCGTGACGGCGACGGCCTCTTGCATCTCGCCCTCCGTCAGCAACCGGTCGATATTCAAGAGCGCCACCAGCTTGTCGCTTGATTTCCCGATGCCGCTCAAAAAGTTCACGTCCCCTTTGGCTCCGAACGCCGGAGGCGGCTGAATATCCTTCGCGCCGATATTGAGGACATCAGACACGGAGTCCACCACCAGCCCCATAATGCGATCCCGCACGACCACCACCACGATGACCGTAAGCATCGTGTAGTCGATGGCCGGCATACCGAAGATGGTTCGCAATTCGACGATCGGCACGATGGTGCCCCGGAGGTTCAATACCCCCTTGATGTAGTCCGGCGTGTTGGGAATCTTGGTGACGGTCGTGTAGCCCTTGATCTCCTGCACCCGCAAAATGTCGACGCCGTATAATTCGTCGCCCAATTGAAAGGTCAAGAACTGACTCCCGTCCGTCGTGAGTCCGATTGGCTGATTGAGCTCTTGAGTGGCTGATTCGACTGCGACAGCGGCCATGGATGTCCCTTCTTTCTGCGCGATCAGCCGTCAGTGCTCAACTTGCAGGGAAGAAGCTGAGAGCCGATGACTGGCTCATGTTGCCGTCATCTACCTGGATCTAGGCGGCAATATCTGTATCGGCAAAGAGGGGAGAATAAGAAGCTGCTATTAGGCCCGGCGGCTAGGGCCTAGCAGGCCCTGCCGGTCTGGAGCGGAGAGGTCACACCGCAAGGCGGGGGAAGGAGGGTTCCTGATTCGAATACTTCCGCAGATAATGGGCCACAGCCTCCGAGCGGCGCGTGACGTTCAGTTTATGAAAAATGCTGTTCAAGTAATTTTTGACCGTTTTGTCGCTGAGCCCCATCGCAGCCGCCACCTCCTTGTTCGTCTGTCCCTTGGCGACGAACGCCAGCACGCGTTGTTCTTGTTCGGACAGGGTGGACGCCGTTCCAGCGACAGGGTCCGTGATGGCCTTGATGCGTGCCATGGCCCGTTCCGCCAGTGCCGAATCCAGACAGGAGCCGCCGCCGGCGACTTTCACTACGGCCTGGATGAGCAGATCGCCACTGACTTCTTTTAAAAGATAGCCCTGGGCGCCAGCCATGATGGTCGAAAACACCGCCTCGTCGTCCACGTAGGACGTGAGAAACAGCACACGGCTGTTCGGGGATACCATCTTGATCTCGCGGCATCCCTCGACGCCGTGCCCGTCCGGCAACCGCAAATCGAGCAGAACCACGTCGGGCTGAAGCTGCTCGCTGAGCGCCACGGCCTGGGCAAGGGTGCCGGCTTCTCCGACCACGGAGATCTCCGCCGTGTCCTCGAACAGAGTCTTCAGCCCCATGCGGAGCAATTGGTGGTCGTCGACCAGCAACAACCGAATGGGGGTCGCGTCAGGATGTGGCATGAACTTCCCTCCTTGCCATCTCAATGGTGATACGGGTGCCGCGCCCCGGGGCGGAAACGATATCGATCGCGGCGCCGATCTGCCGCGCGCGGGCCTCCATGTTACCGAACCCCCGTCCGTTCCCCTCGGCGCGCCGGATAAAGCCAGTCCCATCGTCTTCAACTGTCACTCGAAGACGATCCTCGATGGAAGCGAGAGTAACATTGCACGAATCGGCTGAGGCATGTCGAACCGCATTGCTGACCGCTTCCCGCACGATGTACAGCACATGTTTGACCTCTTCTCGCGATACGCCAGCCGGACAATCCTGTCCTGCCATGTGCAGGCCCAAAATTGGCCGCTCCCCGCCCCGATGCAGTTGAAGGATCTCCTCGATTCCTGTCCGAAGATCCAAGGTGCGAGCCCAGGGCGGATCTTGGCCCGTCATGAAATCCCGCACCTCGGCAATCACCAGACCAACGTCCTCGATCCGAGCATCCATCTCCGGCAAGGCAGGCTGAGATGCTGTGGCGAGCAGGCGGCGGCAATGTTCCAGCCCGAGCCTGATGGCGTACAACGACTGGAGAATGCCGTCATGCAGATTGCGCGAAACGGCTTCCCGCTCTTCGAACACCCGGTGCAGGACTTCCTGCCGGAGCAGACGCTCCTCCACCCGCTTGCGCTCGGTAATATCGATGATTGAGCACAAGATCGTCATCCCTGTATTCGTCTTCATCGGATTCAGTCCGATCTCGACAGGAAACTCGGAACCGTCTTTTCTGAGGCCGTAGAGATCGCGCCCGCTGCCCATCGGGCGGGCGGAGGGGCTGTGGGAAAAACCTGCCCGCTGAGACAGATGCGCTCCGCGATATCGTTCGGGAATAAGCCGTTCGACCGGTTGGCCGATCAGTTCGTCCCCGGTATAGCCGAACATGCCTTCCAATCCAGCGTTGACCAGGATAATATTTCCCATCCCGTCTGCCACCAGGAGTCCGCTGGGGGTAGCCTCAAACGTGGCCCGCAAGCGCTGATCCTCCTGCCTGCTTCCCGTCAGAAGTTTCATCGTCGTCCCGATCACGGCGATTTCCACGGCGCGGTTGAACAACACCATGGCGATTGGAGCGATGCTGGGAGGGGACAGAAAATATCCGAGCACGATCAGTACTGAGCTGACCGCAGCAACCAACCGCACGATCCTCGGAGAAGATGACCGGCCAGCCAAGATGAGGGGGACAAGGTAGCAAATTCCTACGGCATGACCCAGCGGGATCTGCCAATCGAGAATGAGGATTATCAGCAGCAACAGCGGGATCAGCAGATGATCCCGTTGGTTGATTTTAGAAAATTTCATAGGCCTCTATGTGCTCTACCCAGCAACCAGGAGGAAAGACCGGTCATTTGAGGCTTCACGCCAAAGATCTACACAGCAATAACCATTCCCGACCGCATCTCCTCATGATTACTGAGGATACCTACGATGTATAGGAAGTACCGCCAATACTTTGACGGAAAGACGTCAGTCGGCTGGCGAACAGCCTGGATTATCGAGCCGAGCGGTTACTACGCAAGGGTGGGAACGGGATGATCCCGGCGACTGGAACACATTGAGCAGACTGAAAGAAGGCGAGCCTGAAGTCGATGCCTTTCATTCCGCACTTCAGCGGAAATTCGACGAGGGCTTAGGACGCTGCAATAAAATATTGGACCGCCAGCGTGGTAGCCAGCGGCCCAGCAGGAAAAGAGAAATTGCGTATCCTGTCGATTTTTGGTGAGCCGGCTGGGGGTCGAACCCAGGACCCTCGCCTTAAAAGGGCGATGCTCTACCAGCTGAGCTACCGGCTC
>CAMDPZ010000087.1 GCA_945905765.1 Nitrospira lenta | reverse complement strand
TTGCTCGCGCAACGCGCGGCCTCAGAAGGCCCTCGTTGGACGCGCGCAGTCAGGGATCACCCCTCCGCCGCTTGCAGTGTGTGTGAGGGAAGAGAGCATTCAATGGCCAGTATGTCACCGGAAGAATTGAGCGCCTGGGGCTTGTCGTTCGAGGGGAAGCAGCCGCAGGAGGTGCTGGCTGCCGCGATCGAGCGCTATGCGCCGAAGATCGTGCTGGCTTGCAGTTTCGGAGCGGAGGATGTGGTGCTGTTGGATATGGTGCATCGTATCAATCCCTCTGTGCCTCTGTTCTACCTGGATACGGAGTTTCTCTTTCCCGAGACCTATGCCACGCGCGACCGCGTGATCAAGCATTATGGATTGCAACCGCAGCAGGTCATTCAGGTGAAGTCGCTGCTGACGCCGGAGCAGCAGGCGGCTCAGCATGGCGAGGCGCTGTGGACGCGCCATCCCGATCAATGTTGTGAGTTGCGCAAAGTGGAGCCGCTTACCCGCGTGCTCAAGGGATTCGACGCGTGGATCACCGGGATCAGGCGGGACCAGTCTCCCACGAGAGCTCATGCGAAGCTGATCGAATGGGACCAGAAGTTTCAGTTGGTCAAAGTGAATCCGCTCGCGGCCTGGACGTGGGAGGATGTCTGGACTTACATTCGTGTCCACGAAGTGCCGTACAACGAATTGCATGATCGCAACTATCCTAGTATCGGCTGCACCTATTGCACGAGCCCAGTAAATCCCGGCGATGACCCCCGCGCGGGACGATGGAAGAATTTCACCAAGACGGAGTGCGGGTTACATAAGGCCTCGTAATGTCGATGCAGGAATTTATCGCGAAAATTGCCAAGGGGCCAAGGGCTGCCAAGGACCTCACGTGGGACGAAGCGAAGCGGGCGATGAAGGCCCTCATTGAAGGGGAAGCCACGCCGGCTCAGGCCGGAGCCTTTCTCATTGCCATGCGGATCAAGATGGAGTCCGTTACGGAACTGGCGGCGATGACCGCGACGGCGCGCTCCTATGTGGCGGCAGTGCCGATTCCGCGCGAGCTCGGCGTCGTGGATCTGCCGAGCTATGCGGGGAAACAGGAAACCTTCCATGCCCTGGCGGCTGCCGCCATCGTGGCGGCGTCGGCCGGCGCATCGGTCTTGATGCATGGGTACGACGGGATTCCCGGTCGTTCAGGGAACGCCGGGGCGCTGAAGGCTCTAGGGTTGCCGATCGACATGAATCCAGGCGCGGTGGCAGAGACAGTGACGAAACATGGATTTGCCTACCTCGATATCGCTCTCTATCATCCCCCGGTCTATCGGTTTTTGGAGATGCGCCAAGAGCTGGGCGCGCGGAATGTTTTTCATCCGATCGCCAGATTGTTGAATCCGGCCCGAGCCTCGTCGCAGGTCGTCGGTCTGTCCCATCCTCCTCATTTTGAAAAGACCGCTGAAGTGTTGCGGATGCTGGCCTGCCCCAGGGCTCTGGTGGTCAGCGGCGTGGAGGGCGATCCGGAGCTGTCGATTTCTGCCCTCACCAGGGTGCTGGAGTTGCGGGACGAGCGGATCACGCCTTTGTCGTTCGCGTCGAAAGATGTCGGATTGCCGCTGGGCACGCCACGCGACATGGCCGGTTTTCCTTCGGACCAGCGGGACAAGGAAGCAGATCTGCTCCGGCGGATTCTCCACAATCAAATGCCGGGCGGGTCCTGCAACTGGGTGCTGATGAATGCGGCGTTGATTCTGTACGCGGCAGGCAAGGGGGCGACATGGGCGGCCTGCGTTCCACTGGCCCGTCGCGCGCTCGAAGAGGGAGCGGCGGCCCGAAAGTTAGAGGAATTGACTCAAGAGCCGGTGGGCACCAACGTCACCGGCCGAACTCATTGACCAGAGGAGAGGATCGAGTCCGTGCAACACCTTCGTCAATTAGAAGACCAAAGCGTTTACATCCTCCGGGAAGCCTATAAGCATTTCGACAACCTGGCGATGCTGTGGTCGATGGGGAAAGATTCGACCGTGCTGTTGTGGCTGGCCAGAAAAGCCTTTTTCGGCCATGTCCCGTTTCCCCTGTTGCACGTCGATACGAGTTTCAAAATTCCCGCCATGATCGAATATCGAGATCGCGTGGCCCGCGAGTGGGGCCTCAAATTGGTCGTGGGACAGAATAAAGAAGCGCTCGCGGCCGGGATGAATCCCGCGATGGGCCGCGTCAATTGCTGCACGGCCTTGAAGACCAACGGGCTCAAGCAGTTGATCGAGCAAAAGGGCTACACGGGCATCATCCTCGGTGTGCGGGCCGACGAGGAAGGGACGAGAGCTAAGGAGCGGTATTTTTCGCCGCGCGATAAACATGGCGATTGGGACTTCCGCGATCAGCCGCCGGAACTCTGGGATCAATTCAAGACGACCTTTCCTCCGGGAACCCATATCCGGATCCATCCCCTGCTGGATTGGACGGAAATCAATATTTGGGAATACATCAAGGCCGAGAACATTCCCTTCATCGACCTCTATCTCGACAAGGGGGATGGAACCCGCTATCGCAGTCTCGGCTGCGCGCCCTGCACGACGCCGATCAAATCGACGGCGAAGTCCGTGGACGATATTATCAATGAGTTGCGGCATACCACGACGGCGGAGCGATCGGGTCGCGCGCAGGATGAGGGGCGCGGGATGGAACTGCTCCGCAAAGACGGCTACATGTAGCGAGGATGATGAAAAAGACCCCCAGCTTCGTTCTCGGCTCATCGAAATCCTCAACGTACCCCGGAGGGTACGCCTCCGGTTTCGATTCGCCTCGGGCCTCGCTGGATGGTCTTTTTGATCATCCTCAAGAAAGCAAATGACTATGGACAATCTCACGCAGAAACCATCGGACAATTTAAATATCGTCATCGTCGGGCATGTGGACCATGGCAAGTCCACTCTGCTGGGTCGGCTTTATGCGGACACAGGCTCCTTGCCGGACGGCAAGCTTGAAAAGGTTCAAGCCATCTGTCGGCAGCAGGGGAAGGAATTCGAGTACGCCTTCCTGTTCGATGCCTTTCTGGAAGAGCAGGAGCAGGGCATCACCATCGATACGGCTCGGACCTTCTTCGGCTGGAAGGGCCGGCAATACATCATTATCGATGCGCCGGGTCACAAAGAATTTCTCAAGAACATGATTTCCGGGGCGGCGCGGGCCGAAGGGGCCTTGCTCTTGATCGATGCCTTGGAGGGAGTGAAGGAGCAGTCCAAGAAACATGGCTACCTCCTCTCGCTTCTGGGTGTGCGCCAGTTTGCCGTCGTCGTGAACAAGATGGATCTGGTCGGTTACCGGCAGGATGTGTTCGACGGGATCGAAAAGGAATATCGGGAGTTCCTTGGACAGTTCAAGGCGGTGCCCCAGCAGATCATCCCGGTCAGCGCCAAGCTCGGAGATAATATCGCCAACCGGAGTGAGCAGATGCCCTGGTACAAGGGCCCGACCGTGTTGGATGCGCTCAGTTCCTTCAAGAAGGAGCCGGGACGGTCCGAGCAGCCGCTTCGTATGCCGGTTCAGGATGTGTATAAGTTCGATGCCCGCCGCATCATCGCCGGCCGTGTGACCGCTGGCCGCGTGAAGGTCGGCGATTCCCTGGTCTTCTCGCCGTCGAACAAACGGGCGACGGTCAAATCTATTGAAGCCTTTAATGTTGAGCCTCCGCCGGTAGAAGGCCACGCAGGCCAATCGGTCGGTATTACGCTGGATGAGCAGATCTTTGTCGAACGGGGAGAGATCGCGTCGCATCAAGAAGCGCTTCCGCTGGTGTCGACGGCTTTTCGCGCCAATGTGTTCTGGCTGGGCCGGAAGCCGCTGGAGCGGGGACGGCGCTATCAGTTGAGAGTGGCGACGAAGGAAGTGGACTGTGAGGTGGCTTCGATTCACCGGATCATCGACACGATGGATCTGTCCCAGCAGCAAGGCAGTAATGTGGTGAACCGGAACCAGGTCGCGGAGCTGACGATCCGGGCCAAGGTGCCGGTTGCGTTCGATCTTTCTGCGTCGTTCGAGGCGACGGGCCGGTTCGTCCTGGTAGATGAGTATGATATTGCCGGCGGCGGCATCGTGACGGAATTGGTCCATGACGATCAGGAGTTCCTCCGCGAAGAGGCGAGACAGCGCGATTTTGCCTGGGTGAAGGGCGAAGTCGGCGTCGAGGATCGCGCCCAGCAGTATGGCCACCGGGCTGCCATCGTGCTGGTGACAGGGGGACGCCATACAGGGAAGTCCTTCCTGGCCAAGAAAATTGAAGCCAGGCTTGTGGCGGATGGACGGCATGCCTACTTGCTCGATGGAGGGAACCTCCGTCGCGGGCTGGATGCGGACCTCTCCGAGGGAGAGCGAGGCCAGGCGGCAGAGATGGCTCGCCGTTACGGGGAAGTGGCGAGACTGCTCGTCGATACAGGGTTGATCGTGGTCTCGACGACGAATCCCTTCGGCATGGCCTATGTCGAGGCGGCCCAGGCGATCCGGACGCTAGTCCATCCGGTCCCGGTCATTGCCGTGCATATGAGCAAGGCTCCGGAAGAAGCCCCGCCCAACACGGATATCGTGCTGTCGGGCCCGACAGACTTCGATGAGGCGACTCGCCGGATTCTGGAGGAACTCAAGCGGCGTGGAGTGTTGGCTCAGGCGATCGGGGCGAAGCCGACCTTCCAGTACTCGATCTGATCGGATGCTGAAAAAGCCCGCCAGCTTCGTCCTCGGCTCATCGAAATCCTCAACGTACCCCTGAGGGTACGCCTCCGGTTTCGATTCGCCTGCGGCCTCGCTGGACGGCCTTTTTGAGCATCCTGCGTAATGTCTGTGAGTGGGCCATGGGCATGACTTTCCGGCATGTTCCCGTTTGATTTGTGACCGGTTTTCGCTGGTTTGACTCTCCCGAAACCCCTGTGGTACCGTTTCAACGCTCTCTATTCTCATAGTTAACGAGGGGCATCAGTCATGGCAGTCGAGAAAGATCTCAAGGCCATTCTTGGCAAGTTAAAGTATTCTGACGACGCCAAAGTCGTTCAGCAGATCACCGAGCAAATGCGGCAGGTGCAGGCTCGCATGGCGGGGATCAAGCATAAGCTGGTCGTCATGAGCGGCAAGGGCGGTGTCGGCAAGAGCATGACGACCGTGAACCTGGCGTTAGCGTTCGCTCGGCAGGGCGCGAAGGTCGGACTATTAGATGTGGATTTGAACGGACCCTGCGTGCCTCGTATGCTGGGCATGCATGGCCAGTCATTGACCATGAGGCCTGAGGGGGCGATTCCTCCGGTCGGGCCGCTCGGAGTGAAAGTCGCGTCGATGGATTTCTTCCTGGACGACGCGTCGCCGGTTCGCTGGAAGGGGCCGATGGATGTCAGCCCTGTCTGGTTGGGACTGATGGAGATGAACGTCATCCGTGAATTCCTGGCGGATGTGGTCTGGGGTGAGCTCGATTATCTGTTGGTGGATCTGCCTCCGGGGGCCGCGGCAGACAAGCCGCCGGTCATCGCCGGGTTTATTCCGGATCTGGCGGGAGCGATCGTCGTGACGACGCCGTCGGAAGTGGCCTCGGATGTGGTGCAGAAGTCGGTGACCTATGCTCGTGATATGGGCATCAAGGTCCTGGGCATGGTCGAGAATATGAGCGAGTATCGTTGTCCTTCTTGCGGCGAAGTGAACGAGTTGTTTGAGGGCAACACCGAAGCGATGTGCGAGGCGTTGGACCTGCCGTTGCTTGGACGAGTGCCGTTCGACCGGAAAATCGCTCGCACCTTCGACAAGGGAGAGCCATTGCTGGACGAAACCTACCCGACGATTCAACGATATCAAGAAATCGCCGGGCGCATCAGGACCTTGCTGGATTACAAAAAGGTGCTGGCCGATAAACTGTGACGTCACGCACCTAAGAGGAGATGCCATGAAATTCGTGTGCCTCAACTGTGAAACCTACATGAACTTTGAGAAGGTGGAAAAGCCCGGTGAAGGCACGCTCGGCGTGTTCTTCGGCTGTCCATCTTGCAGCGCCAAGTTCTCCATGGTGACCAATCCTGGCGAAACCCAGATGGTCAGCTCTCTCGGGGTGCAGTTGGGCGGGCGCACGGTTGCGGCCGAACCATTCGAGATGACGCGGGGCACGTTGAAAGATGAGGCCACGGCAGGCTCCGGCCAGATGGCGGCCTATTTGAACGAGAAGATCCAAGGCGGTCAGCCGGCAGCGGCGGCCGCTACAGCCGCACCGGCTGGCAAGCCGGGCGAGAAGCCCAGCGGCGGTTGTCCCTTCTCCGCGATGGTGGCGGAAATGGGCCTGACCGGCGGGAAGCCTGGCAGCGGTGACGCGGCGACTTCAGCCTTCACCTGGTCGGCCGATGCGAAGGAGAAGCTCGATCGCTTGCCCTCCTTTGTGAAGCCGATGGTGCAGAGCAGTGTGGAAGCCTTTGCGCGCAAGCAGGGGTATCAGACTATTACGCTACAAGTGATGGATGATTCTAAAAGCGAATCGGGCGGCGGGATGACTTGGACGCCCGATGCGGAAAAACGGCTTGAGAATATTCCTGACTTCATCCGTCCCATGGCCCGCAAAGAAGTCGAGCGGGTGGCAAAGGAGCGGGGGTTGGCCACGATTACGGCGCAAGTGATGGATGACGTCAAAGATAA
>CAMDPZ010000086.1 GCA_945905765.1 Nitrospira lenta | reverse complement strand
GGTTTGTTGTGAGGCGCACATTCGCGTGCTATGCTCCGCCCCCATGATTGTGATCGGCCTCACAGGCGGCGTCGCGACCGGCAAAAGCACCGTCGCCAAGATGTTCCAGCAATGCGGCGCGGTCGTGATCGATGCCGACCTGCTGGCGTGGCAGGTCGTCGAGCCGGGCAAACCGGCTTGGCGAGCCATCGTCAAAACATTCGGCAAGACCATCCTCAATCCCGACCGCAGCCTCAATCGCCGCGCCCTCGGAGCCATCGTCTTTCGCCATCCAGCGAAACGCCTGGCGCTGGAAGCCATCATCCATCCCCGCATCGCCCGCGAGCAAGCCAAACTGACGAAACAGGCAGCACAACAAGACCCTCATGCCGTGGTGCTGTACGATGTGCCCCTGCTCTTCGAAGCCGGCATCGACAAGCGCGTCGACGAAACCATCGTCGTCACAGCAGACCGAACGACCCAGGTTTCCCGTCTCAAAAAACGAAACGGTCTCTCCCGCGCCGACGCCCTGCACCGCATCAAGAGCCAAATGTCCTTGGCTGAAAAAATCCGGCGAGCGGACCACGTGCTGGATGGAACCCTCCCCCGTCCGACGCTCCGCAAACACGTCAGCCAGTTATTCACACGCCTGCGCCTGCTCGCGTAGCGCCTCTCCTGCTCCGTGCATTCCCTCCGCCCCCTGTGTTAAGTTTTCGCCATGCGCAACGTCGTCATCATCGGCTCCGGGCCTGCCGGACTCACTGCCGCAATCTATGCAGCGCGGGCGAATCTCTCCCCCCTGCTCATCGAAGGCTGGCAATCGGGCGGACAACTGACCACCACGACCGAGGTCGAGAACTACCCGGGCTTCGCCAAGGGCATCATGGGCCCGGAGCTGATGAAAGAGATGCGGGCGCAGGCGGAACGATTCGGCACGGAGTTCCTGACCGGCGAAGTGACAGGGGTCACGCTCGCGCGAAGGCCCTTCACGCTCACGGTCGACACCGAACAGACCCTCCAGGCCAAGACCCTCATCATTGCGACCGGCGCATCGGCCATTCAAATCGGATTGAAGAACGAAGCGCGGCTCACGGGGCACGGAGTCTCCACCTGCGCCACCTGCGACGGATTCTTCTTCAAGGGCAAAGAGCTGATCGTCGTCGGTGGAGGCGACAGCGCGATGGAGGAAGCCACCTTCCTCACCAAGTTCGCCAGCAAGGTCACCGTGGTCCACCGCCGCGACAAACTCCGCGCGTCGAAGGTCCTCCAGGATCGCGCGATGAAAAACGAAAAGATTGCGTTCCTCTGGAACTCCGCTGTCGAAGATATTCTGGGCGCCGACCTGGTGACAGGCGTGAGCGTCAAGAACCTTGTGACCGGCAAAGTCTCAGCAGTGCCCTGCGCCGGTGTCTTCGTCGCGATCGGGCACCGCCCCAACACCACGCTCTTTGCCGGACAGATCTCCATGGATGAGAAAGGCTACATTCGGACGGAGAAGGGAACTACGACCAGTGTTCCCGGTGTGTTTGCCGCTGGCGACGTCCAAGACTCGACATACCGGCAAGCCGTCACCGCCGCCGGCTCAGGCTGTATGGCCGCCATCGATGTAGAACGTTTCCTAGAATCACCTGCTCACAGCTTATGAAGGCATCAGGGATGCTCAAAATGGTCGCCCAACAAGGCCGCAGGCGAGACACATACCGGAGGCGTACCCTCGGGGTACGTTGAGGATTGTGTCGAGCCGAGAACGCTGTTGGTCGCCATTTACAGCATCCCGCTAGATAACTATGCGCTGCGCCATCGTCCACTACCACGAGATCGCCCTCAAAGGCCGCAACCGCGAATACTTCGAGGAACGGCTCGTCCGCAATATTCAATGGATGCTGAAAGACCTCGGCGTCAAACGTGTCGAGAATCTCCGCAGCCGGATTCGCGTGGTCCTGCCCGAAGGGATTCCGGACCAGACCATCATCGACCGGCTCACCAGAGTCTTCGGGATCGCCAACTTTTCGCTCGCCCATGGGTTACCGCTCGACCTGGCCCACCCGGACCTGGGAGCGCTCAGCCAGGCGGTCATCGAATCGCTCCGATCAGAATCCTTTTCCACCTTTCGCGTCTCGGCGAAACGGGCCGACAAACGGTTGACCCTGACCTCGATGGAAGTCGCACGGGATGTCGGGGCCGCGGTCTGTGAGGCAACCGGCAAGAAGGTCAGCCTGAAGGATCCCGACCTCACGGTCTATCTCGAACTGCTCTCCAAAGAGGCCTACTACTCGATCAAAAAGATTCAAGGGCCTGGCGGCATGCCGGTGGGGGTCAGTGGGAAAGTCGCCTGCTTGATCTCCGGAGGGATCGATTCGCCGGTCGCAGCCTATCGCATGATGAAACGAGGCTGCCGGGCCCTCTTCGTCCATTTCTCCGGCCGCCCTCTCGTGAGTCGCGCATCGGAAGAGAAGGTAAGGGAACTGGTGCAACTCCTCACGGCCCATCAATACACGTCGAAGCTCTACGTCATCCCGTTCGGTGAAATTCAACGGGACATTGTGGCGAGCGCCCCGGCCCCCTATCGCGTGGTGCTCTACCGGCGCGTCATGATCCGCATTGCGCAGGAGTTAGCCAAACAAGAACATTGTTGGGGACTGGTCACGGGCGATAGTTTGGGACAAGTGGCGTCGCAGACACCGGAAAATCTCACGGTCATCGAAGAAGCGGCAGAGCTGCCGCTCTTGCGGCCGCTCATCGGCATGGATAAGCTGGAGATCACCGACCAGGCTGAGCAGATCGGCAGTTTCGCCATCTCGATCGAGCCGGACCAAGATTGCTGCTCGCTCTTCACCCCGCCCCACCCCAGCACGAAAACCAGACTCGAAGACATCCTGAGGATCGAACAAATGTTCGACATCGACGCGCTGGTAAAGCAAGGCCTCGACAAGGCTGAGCTTTCCCAATTCACCTTCCCCCAGTAGCAGACTGCCTCCAAAGACCGTGAAGCGTTCCTCGTGAAGCGTATCTCGTTGGGGATAAGAGCGTTCCGCCCATACGCTATTGTCTATACGCCATATGCTCTTTTTTCTGACGAGATACGAACGACGGCGCAAGAGCCTCGTTCATCGCCCCGGCTGCTGCATCTGCGCGAGCGCCCTATCCTTCACGATTCGAAAATGCGCCTCCAGATCTCGTTTCATCGCCACCGCGACAAGCCAATCAGGCGCCACCGACTCGATCTCGACGAACAGTTCGAATTCAGCATGGGTCTGCGCCCCTCCCTCGACCGGCGTCAATTTCCACCGGCGATGATAGCTGGTGAAATCTCCGCCTTTCAGATCAGACAACAACTCTCCGTTTGGTAGCGTCCGCGATTCCGTGACCAACCGGCGCTCCCCCGGCAACAGCGCATGTGCGATCCGTACATCCAGCCTGGTGACTCCATCCTGGACGCTCAAGTCGGCAATCCTCATCCGCACGTCGAACAATGCCGGCCAATGGGCATAATCAGTGAGGATCGACTGGATCACTGAAACAGGAGCGGGAAAGAGGACGGTGGCCGTCGCCTTCACACCACCGGTCGGTTCCGTCCGAACATCCAACAGAACCGGCTCAGCCGCATAGCTCCAGCCGGACCAGCCGAACAATAGACAACCCATGACAATCAGCTCGCGCCACAACATGACGCGATTATACATAAGAGTCTGGTCAGTACTAATGGATGCGAAAAACTATTTCACTAACTACCACCACGGCAGTCTATCCATGCTATACAGCGGGAGAGTACTCTAGCGGGATGCTCAAAAGGCCATCCAGCAAGGCCGCAGGCGGAGCAAGCACCGGAGGCGTACCCTCAGGGGTACGTTGAGGATGCTTGCGAGCTGAGAACGACGCTGGGGGGCTTTTCAGCATCCCGCCAAGCCGAGACTCGATTGACTCGTCCAAATGCCTCTGTGCTAGGATGCGAACGATGAAACAATTACCCTTCATATTGCTCATACTCATCGCCCTCTGGAGCCTGTCCTCAGAGGCGCAGGCGCAATCGCTCTCCGAGTCGACCGCCACCACGGAACAGTCTTGCAGCTTCGGGATGGCCAAGGGAGAGGCCTCGCAAAACTGTCACGTCCCCTTCCCCACCGGCTGCCTCGTGGCCAACGTCCCAGGCACAGACAAACCCTGGACGACCATCTCCAAGGGCGGCAAAACCTTCTGCCGATTCGACGACAAAGCCACGGACTGGAAAACTAAAATCACCGGCTCCTGCGGCCGCTGCAAATCCGACCATTGCTCGGTTCAGTTTATTGTCCGTTTTGATTGTTCCCAACAAGCCCACTAGCAGGATGCTCAAACAGACCGCCAGCCATGTCGTTGGCTAACGCCATCAAACGCGAAGCCCTCTCGCTGGGTTTCGACGCAGTCGGTATTAGTCGAGTGGCGGGCAGCAATCAGCCTTCAGCCTTCAGCCCTCAGCCTAACTCTTCTTTGCCCCCTTCCCCCTCTACCCCGCCAACCCCGACTCCCGCTACCCCCCTACCCCATCTCCTATTCAGCCGCCTTACGGAATGGCTCAGCCTGGGCTACTACGGCACGATGGCCTGGATGACTCGCGATCCTTCACGGCGAAGCGATCCGCAGCTGGTCTTGCCAGGCTGTCGCTCGATGATCTCGGTCGGGATGAACTACTACACGGACAATCGCGCGAACGAGCAGCCTGGCATGGGCCGCATTGCCCGTTATGCCTGGGGGAAGGATTATCACACGGTCATGAGCCAGCGGCTCTCGCAACTCGAAGCGAAGATCGCGGCCCTGGCACCAGGCGTGGTCACAAGAACGTACGTCGATACAGGCCCGATCATGGAAAAGGCCTGGGCGCAACAGGCGGGCCTCGGCTGGATCGGCAAACATTCCAACCTCGTCTCAGCCGAATCCGGCTCCTGGCTCCTGCTTGGAGAAATTCTCACGACTCTGGATCTGGAACCGGATGAACCGGCCACGGATCTCTGCGGAAGCTGCACCCTCTGCATTCAGGCCTGCCCGACCGGCGCCATCGTCGAGCCCTATGTCGTCGATGCCAGACGCTGCATCTCTTACCTGACCATCGAACTGCGCGGAGACCGGGAGGTCATTTCCGACGAGCTCGCCGCTCACATGGGCAATCGCATCTTCGGTTGCGACGATTGTCTGGACGTCTGTCCCTTCAATCTTCGATCGGACGCAACGAGTGAACCGGCCTTTGCCCCCAGCCCCTTGACCCTCGCCCCCAACCTCAAAACTCTGGCTCAGATCAGCGAGGAAAGTTTTGCTGCCACCTTCAAAGAGAGCCCCCTCAAACGAGCCAAGCGGAGCGGCCTCCTCCGCAACGTGGGGATTGCACAGGAGAACCTCACCAAACAGACAGGAAATCTGTCTTCCTAACTATCCCCTTCCCTCTTCAAAAGAAGAGGAGTAAGCTATCCTTAGTAGTTGGCGGTTCGCGGGGAGGCGATTCATGCATCCTCCAATCCTGCTGCTCATCTCGGCCAATCCTCTCGTGTCCCTGTTACTTGAACAGGCCCTCAACTGCCGCGCCACCATCCTTCCCGCTGCCACAACCGAAGAGGCCCTCCGCCTCCTGAAAGACCAGACAGACCTGAAGCTCGTCATCTGCGACGAGAGCCAAGGACGAATTGCGAGCCAAGCAATTCTTGCTCAGGCCAGACGTAGCGCGCGTAACCTCCCCGTCATCATCCTCGGAACAGATGGATCGGCCAAAGCCGCAGTGGAAGCCTTGCACCGTGGCGCCACCGACTATCTCGCGCAACCGGTCACCGCAAAGGATCTCCAATCCTCCATCCAGAAAACCCTCGTCTTCGAAGCGCCTACAGCCCAGCCACGGGAAGAACATTCCTCCGCCTTCGATCAGATCGTCAGCCGGTAGCCCCAGATGAAACTGCTCAAACAGCTGGCAGCCGAAGTCGCCCAAACCGATGCGACCGTCCTCATCACCGGCGAAAGCGGCACAGGCAAAGAACTCTTTGCCCATGGAATCCATGCCTCCAGCCCCCGATCCAAAGGCCCCTTTGTGGCCCTCAACTGCGCCGGCATCCCCGAACACCTTCTCGAATCGGAACTGTTCGGCTATCAACGAGGCGCCTTTACCGATGCGAAGCAGGCCAAGCCGGGACGGTTCCAACAAGCGGAGGGAGGCACGCTGTTCCTGGACGAAATCGGCGAGATGAGCCCCTCCGCCCAGGCCAAGCTCTTGCGCGTGCTGGAAAATCACCAGGTCGATCCCCTGGGAGACACGCGCAGCATCCACGTCAACATTCGCGTGATCGCCGCCACGAACGAGGACTTGCCGGCCCAAATCAAAGCCGGGCGCTTCCGCCTGGACCTCTACTATCGGCTGAACGTCTACCAGCTCCGCATCCCGCCGCTCCGCGAACGGACGGAAGATATCGAGCCGATCCTAACCTCGTTCTTAGATATTGCCCGCCGCGACCATGGCTGCCGCATCAAGGGCATCACCCCAGCCGCTCTGACCATCTTGCAAGGCCACGACTGGCCCGGCAATGTGAGAGAACTGCACAATGTGGTTGAAGGACTCACAATCACTTGCAAGGACGAGATGATCCAGCCGGACCAGCTCCCAGCCTCAGTGCGAGATACCGGATCGGCAGGATCGAACGGAGAGAGCGAGAAGACCTCGCTTCTGGCCTTCGGCCTCTCGGCTCAGGAAATGGAAAAGAAACTGCTGAAGGAAGCGCTCCAGCAAACAGGCGGCAACATCTCCGAAGCCAGCAGACTGCTCAAGATCACCCGCAACAC
>CAMDPZ010000085.1 GCA_945905765.1 Nitrospira lenta | reverse complement strand
CCCTTGATCCAGTAGCAGCGAATGTCCGGTTTTGACTTGTCCATGAGCGACAGGATCAGATAGGCCGGGATGGGGAGGTTGATTTTCGGCCAGATCTCTTCGTAGTCGGTGGCAATTTTGATGTCGGTGACGGAGGGGCGAGCCGGGTCATGGGGATGGGAATGGTAGACCACTTGCAGATCCAGGCCCTTGTTCCGAATGTCTTTTTTCGCAGCGGAAAAGTCCGCCATATCCATCACGAAGGCGATCTCGGCCCGTTCAGCCGGCGAGAGCCGTTCCAGATGCGCCGCCTTGGCCGGGTCGAAGGACGAGAGTTTCTCTGCTCCCTCAAGCGCCACGATGTTCTTGATTCGATAGATCTGGGTGACGGTTCCCTGGCTTCCTGCCAGGAGCCCGCAGCATTCGTAGGGGGCGAGCTCACGCGCGTGGGCGACCATGTCGTCGAGGATAGCTTGGGGGATCTGAAGAGGGGTGGTCATTGGGCGTAACAGTCTTAAGGTCTGAAAGTCATCAAGTCCAAAAGTCATCAAGTCTGAACGTCGTCAAGTCGCTTAATTTGAATAGTTATGAGGGAGACTTTACGACTTGCTGACGTTCAGACTTTCTGACTTGGCTTCCTCAGATCGTGCAGGATACGGTGTAATCGCTCTTCAAGTCCGTGATCGTGGGCTTCGGCCCGCAGAGACGGCAGTCCGGGTCCTTGGGACGGCGGACCTTCCTGAATTTCATCTCCAGGGCATCGTAGATCATCAGGCGGTCTGCCATGGTCTCGCCGATGCCGAGGATTTCCTTGATCGCTTCGGAGGCTTGCAGGATGCCCATGGTCCCGGCGAGTACGCCCAGAACGCCGGCCTCTTGGCAATTCGGAACCAAGCCAGCAGGCGGCGGTTCCGGATAGAGGCAACGGTAGCAGGGATAGCCTGCATGGGGCTTGATCGTGGTGAGCTGTCCCTCGAACCGGAACATGCTGGCGGAGATCAGCGTCTTCTTGGCGAAGAAGCAGGCGTCGTTCACGAGGAAGCGCGTGGCAAAATTGTCCGACCCGTCCAGCACGATGTCGAACTGGGACACCAGCGCAAGAATATTGTCGCTGTCCACGTTCTGGTGATAGGTCTTGATCGTGATTTCAGGATTGATGGCCGAGAGGGTCTTGCGGCCGGACTCCACCTTCGGCATGCCCACCGTGGCGGTCGAGTGCATGACCTGCCGCTGCAAATTCGAGAGGTCGACGACGTCGCCGTCGACCAAGCCGATGGTGCCGATGCCGGCTGCCGCCAAATAGAGTGCGGCAGGGGAGCCGAGCCCGCCTGCGCCGATGAGCAAGACTTTCGCCTTGAGCAGCTTCATCTGGCCCTTGCCGCCCATCTCATTGAGAATAATCTGGCGGCTGTATCGTTGAATCTGTTGGTCGGTGAGTTCCATAAATTCCGTGATCAGTGATGTGTGATGCGTGACGAGTAAGGATTCATGGTCGGGGAGGGGCGTCTCTGTCCCCACCCATCACTCATCACCCGTCACTATTCACTGCTCCTATTCCACGACATCCAGTTCGATCGGGTCGACGATGACGCCCTTCTTGCGAAGGGCTGCGACCGCTCGTTCGACTTCCGCGCTCTCTCCGGTCAGCTCGACATCCATCCAGCCGGTGGTTTCCCGCACGTCCGCCCGCCGGACATTCGTGACCACCTTGAATTCGTGCCCGATCTGATAGATGACCGGCTCTTTGATCTTGTCTTCCGGAAACCGGATATGCACTTTCATGCTTGCCATGACTAGCCTCCTGCAATGGCTGGCACAATCGAGACTTCGTCGCCGTGTTTGAGCGAGGTCTCTTTGCCCTTGAGGAAGCGAATGTCTTCCTCGTTGACGTAAATATTCACGAAACGGCGCAGCTCGCCGGTTTCGTCGCAGAGGCGATCCTTGATCCCGGGATGGGCGCTGTTCAAGGTATCGATCATTGCCGTGATGCTTGCGGCGTCTGTCTCGACCTCTCCCAGTCCCTTCGTGAGGGGACGGAGCGGGGTTGGAATGCGAACTTTAATCATGCGTCACCACCACCATTTTTGCCCATCTTAAAGGTTTTTTCGAAGCTCGCGAGGCTCGGCTGAATGCGGTGAGGCCTGCCGACCGCATCGATCACCGCTTCCTGCGTCTTCAATCCGTTGCCGGTGATATAGGCGACCGTGACGTCGCCTTTCTTGATCGTGCCCTGCTTGACCAGTTTTTGCAGCACGCCGATCGTGACCCCGCCGGCCGTTTCCGCGAAGATGCCTTCCGTTTGCGCCAGCAGCTTGATCCCTTCGACCACTTCCTCGTCCGTCACCATGTCCATGGAGCCCTTGCTCTCGGCCGTGGCTTTGAGGGCGTAGTAGCCGTCGGCCGGGTTCCCGATGGCCAGCGACTTGGCGATGGTCTTCGGTTTCACCGGCTTGAAGAAATCCCGTCCCGCTTTGAAGGCCGTGGAAATGGGGGAGCAGCCTTCGGCTTGCGCGCCGTTGATCCTGGTGCGCACGTCGTCGACCAGGCCCAGGGTCTTCATCTCATGGAGTCCCTTCCAGATCTTGGTCAGGAGCGAGCCGGAGGCCATCGGGATGACCACTTGATCCGGCGTGCGCCAGCCGAGTTGCTCCACGGTTTCGTAGGCGAGCGTCTTGGAGCCTTCCGCATAGTAGGGGCGCACGTTGATATTCACAAAGGCCCAGGGATATTCGCCGGCGATCTCGCTGCAGAGGCGGTTGACGTCGTCGTAGTTGCCTTCGACTTCGACCACGTTCGGCTTATAGATTAAGTTGCCGAGCACCTTGGCCGCTTCCAGATCGCCGGGAATGAATACGTACGCGCGCATGCCGGCGGCGGCCGCATGGGCTGCGACGGAATTGGCCAGGTTGCCGGTCGAGGCGCAGGCGATGGTTTCAAATCCCAGTTCGCGCGCCCTGGTGATGGCGACCGCGACCACGCGATCTTTGAACGAGAGGGTGGGATGGTTCACCGTGTCGTTCTTGATATAGAGCTCGTCCAGCCCGAGAAAGGCGCCCAGGTTTTTCGCGCGCACCAGCGGCGTCATCCCGGCATGGGGACCGAGAAAGTTCGGGCCTTCCACGGGCAGGAGATCGGCGTAGCGCCAGATGCTCAGCGGCCCGTCCTGGATCTTTTTGCGGGAAATGTTCTTTTTGATTTCCTCGTAGTTGTACTTCACTTCGAGGGGGCCAAAGCACATCTCGCAGACGTGGATCGCCTTCGTCGGATATTCTTTTGCGCACTCGCGACAAACCAGCGCTTTCATCTTCGCCATGGTGCCTCCACCTTACGTCACAACGTCATAGGGTTATGGCCGGACGGTACAGCCAGCAAACGGATCGCCGTCGTCGAACAACTCGGTAATCGTCGGGTGCGCGCCGCAGAGTGCGCAATCGGGATTCCGTTTCACTTTGATCTCCCGGAACAGGGTCTTGCGCGCATCGAAGTCCAGCAGCCGGTTCGTGAGCGGCTGCCCGATGCCCAGGATCAGTTTCAAGGCTTCCGTCGCTTGAATCGTGCCGATGATGCCGGCCAACACGCCGATCACACCGGCTTCCTGACAGGAGGCGACCAGGCCTGCCGGCGGCGGAGTCTTGAAGACGCAACGATAGCAGGCGGACTGATTCGGCACAATGGTCGTCACACGCCCGTCGAAGCGCAGGATGCCGCCATGGACGAGCGGCTTACCGGCAAAGAAACAGGCGTCGTTGATCAAGAACTTGGCCGTAAAGTTATCGACCCCGTCGATGACGACGTCGTAGTCGCCGATGATCTTCAGCGCATTGGCGGCCGTGAGCCGCTCTTCGTACATCGAGACCTGGACGTCCGGGTTCAGACCCTGGATCTTTTCTTTGCCCGAGAGGACCTTGGGCCGGCCGACATCCGACGTATGGTGCAGGATCTGCCGTTGCAGATTGGTCAGGTCCACCACGTCGCCATCGATGAGGCCGATGTGGCCGATCCCTGCCGCAGCCAAATAGAGGGCGGCAGGCGAGCCGAGTCCTCCCGCGCCGACCAAAAGAATTTTGGCCTTGGCGATCTTCTTCTGTCCCTTGCCACCCACCTCCGGCAGGAGAATGTGACGGCTGTAGCGCGATATTTGATCTTCGGTAAATTCCATAGGGCTCGTGATGTGTGATCAGTGATCAGTGATGCGTGAATGCGTCAGGAGTTTATCGGGCGCTGTTAACTCGTCACCCATCACTCATCACCCGTCACTAGATGTTAAAGTACTTTTCGATGCTGATATACCGTTCGCCTGTATCGCAGAGGATGGTGACGACGTTCTTGCCTGGCCCGAGCTCCTGGGCCACTTTCTGCGAGGCAAACACGTTGGCTCCAGCGGAGATGCCCACTAAGAGGCCTTCCTTCTTCGAGAGCTGCTTGGCCGTTTGATAGGCCTCGTCGTCGGTCACCGTAATCACGCGATCCAGAATGGCCCGGTTCAACACTTTCGGGATGAACCCCGCGCCGATGCCCTGAATCTTGTGGGGCCCTGGCTCTCCGCCGGACAGGACCGGCGATCCGGCCGGTTCCACCGCAATGATCTTCACATTAGGGTTCCGTTCCTTGAACAGTTCCCCGCAGCCGGTGATGGTGCCGCCTGTGCCGACTGCCGCCACGAAGGCATCGATCTTTCCATCGAGCGATTCGAGAATCTCGATCGCCGTGGTCTTCTTGTGCATGGCCGGATTGGCCGGGTTCGAAAACTGATCCGGCATAAAGTACGAGGGATTCTGCGCGATGATGCTTTCCGCCTCGCGAATCGAGCCCTTCATCCCTTCCCAGGCCGGGGTCAGAACGAGCTGCGCGCCATAGGACGATAAGAGACTGGCCCGCTCCATGCTCATGCTCTCCGGCATCACGAGGACCAGCTTATAGCCACGGACCGCGGCGACTAAGGCCAGCCCGATGCCGGTGTTCCCGCTGGTCGGCTCGACGATCGTGCCACCCGGCTTCAAATGGCCGAGTCGCTCCGCCTCGTTGATCATGTTGAGACAGATCCGGTCCTTGATGCTGCCGCCCGGGTTGAAGAATTCGACTTTGCCGTAGATCGTGGCTCCGCCTGCGGGAGACAACCGGTTCAGACGCACCAGGGGAGTCCGTCCGATCAGTTCCGTAATGTCTTTGTGCAGGGGCATCGTCACCGGCCACCTCCCATATAAAACAAGAACTCGACCCGGTCGCCGTCATTCAGGCTGGTGGTGGCGAGGTGCTCCCGGTCCAGCATGGTATCGTTCACTTCGACCGCAACCATTTGGGGTTCGATCTTTTTGGCCTGGAGGAGGTCGAGGACGGTTCCTCCAGAAATCTCTTCTGCTTTGCCATTGATTTTGACCTGCATGAAGACTCCTAAGATGGCCCAGAGATTAAACAATTTCAACACGTTATCAAAGCGACTTTGCCATTGTCAAGGCGACGAATCCCGCCGCCTCGCGGCTTGACTTTGTCCGCCATCCGCCGCCACTATGCCGTCTTTTGGAGGAGCGATTGCATGTGGAAACGCAATTTCATGTTCCGGTCCGCTGAGGCCACTCCGCTCAAAGAATCGGAAAACGAGCTGTTTCACGATACAGACCCGGCCATGGACAGCGCCGGACTCAAATTAGAGAAGTTTTTATCGGTGTGGATTCAAGGCGACGGGGAAGACGAGGCGCCGACGGCCTTCACCAACATGTATGTCCGCACAGCGACTTTGGATTTTGCGAAGCGGGTGGGTTTTCTCCAGCCCCTCCAAGGCCGCACACACCAGATCAAACAGTTGCTCACGCCGGGCCAAAAGCAGTTTCTCCAAAGCTGGCTCGCCACCGCAGCGCCCCAGGCCTGGGAGGCCACGGACGAGCATTTCAAGATGTTGTTCGAACTCGACTAATATTCTATGAGAGCCCTCCGCTCCCACTCCATCCTGCGATCCGTCTCTCTCGTCTTGGCGCTGCTCACAGTTCCGGCCGGGGCAGGCTGGAGCGCGACGGTGGAGGTCTACTATGCGCCGGAGGATGCGCCGCTGGATCGTTTGACGGCGCTCTACGGCCATGCGAAACGCTATCTCTATGTGGCGGTCTATGGGCTGACCTCGCCCCGCGCCGTGGAGGCGATGGTCGCGGCGAAGAAGCGGGGCGTCGATGTGCGACTGATCACAGACCGGCAACGTACTGAGGACGACAGACAGCGGGCCGCGCTCCATGCCCTGCATCTGGCGGGCATTCCTATTTTGATCAATGAGCATGACGGGCTCATGCATCTGAAGCAGGTCGTGATCGACGATGAGATCAATACCTCCGGTTCGATGAACCATACGACGAGCGGCAACCACTATAACGATGAACGGCTGGACGTCATGACCGATCACGCGATCAGCGTCAAAGCCCGCGAGAAATTTCTGGCCTTGTGGAACGATCACAGCCGGTATCGGGCCTGGGACGAGCATTGACGCGCATGGCAGATGTACGGGAAGAGACAGATGTCGCAGTGGTGGGGGCGGGAGGCGGCGGAGCCGTCCTGGCCCTGGCCTTGGCCACGCAAGGGATCAGTACCGTCGTCTTGGATCAAGCTGCCGGGCCTCCCCAAGGATTGCGGGGAGAAATCCTCCAGCCGAACGGGCAGCAAGTCCTGGATCGCTTGGGCATCTTGCAGTCCTTGCCGGCTGAGGCCACGAGATCCGTGCGGCACTTTCATTTCTGCCGGGCCGGTGGCACGCGCCTCTGTAGCATCGACTATGGCGATCTGCCCGCTCCCTACAATCGCGCGATCGTGACCCTGCCGAACGTGGCCCACCAGGCCATCGTCGCGGCGGTGCAGCAGCAAAAAAGTGTGACCCTCCGCTATGGCACGTCGTTCACCGGTTTGTTGCGCGAGGGTAATCAGGTGGTGGGGCTCTCCACGACAGGGCCGGAAGGGACGACACAGATCCGCGCCAAGATCGTCGTCGGCGCCGATGGGGCCTTTTCGAAAGTGCGAGAGGCGCTGAAGATTCCCGCCGATGTCTATCGCTATCCCGACGGCTATCTCATCGCGAT
>CAMDPZ010000084.1 GCA_945905765.1 Nitrospira lenta | reverse complement strand
TGGTTGTCGGCTGAGTCGTCCGCGATGAGAATCGTCGCCTGCAGTTTCGTTCTGGCTTGGTTGGTGGTCTGGTCGTACCCGGCGGCGCTCGCGCTGCGTTTGATGGCCATGCCGAGGGCATGGGACAGTTTCCGCTTGGTCAGGGGTTTGGTGACGTAGCCGCCTAATCCCAGGCTGTAGGCATGCCGGATGTTCATGCTCCGCACGTCGGAGACGAAAATAATGACCATCACGCCGCGGTCTTTTGCGATTTGGATCAGCTTCATGCGGTGCGGCGTGTGGTCCAGCGAGAGGTCCCCCAGGTCGAGAAACATCAAGGTCGGGGAGGAGGGGGCGCCCGGTTCTGTGTCGGTCAGGATGGCCAGGGCCTTGTCTTCGTCGCTCGCGTCGTGGACGGTGGCGCCCCAGGATTGCAGCGCTTCGCCGACGAGCCTGCGGCAGCCGTCGTTGTTGCTGACCAGCAGCGTCTGCATCCCTGTCAGTTCGCTGCCGGGGGACAACGCGGCGGCGTTCGGGTTCTCCGGCATGGCGAAGCGGGCGGTGAAGTGGAAGGTGCTGCCTTTCCCCATGGTGCTTTCGACCCAAATCTTTCCCTGCATATGCTGGACGAACTGTTTGGAAATGGCCAGGCCCAATCCGGTGCCGCCGTAGAGCCTCGTGGTCGAGCCTTCGGCTTGGGTGAATCGGTCGAAGACATGGTGGAGCTTTTCAGCCGGGATGCCGATGCCCGTGTCCGACACGGCGAAGCGCAAGGCGCCAGGCTGGCTTGCCTCGGCGTCGTTCGTGACGCGGACGGCGATTTCTCCGCGGTCGGTAAATTTGATGGCGTTGCCGACGAGGTTCACGATGATCTGCCGCAGGCGCTGGGGGTCTCCGATCAGTTCGACCGGCACATCCGGCGCGGCGGAGACGAGGAGTTCGAGCCCTTTTTCTTGCGCCCTGAGCGCCATAAGTTCCGTGGCCTTGTCCAGCACTTCATGGAGGTCGAAGCCGATCTGCTCGAGGTCGATGTGTCCCGATTCGACTTTGGCGAGGTCGAGAATGTCGTTGATCAAATCGAGGAGGTTGGTGCTCGACCGCCGCAAGATACCGAGATGCTCTTGCTGCTCGGGCAGCAGGGGGCTTTCCGCGAGGAGGTCCGACATGCCGATGATGGCGTTCATCGGGGTTCTGATTTCGTGGCTCATGGTCGCGAGGAATTCGCTTTTGGCCCGGCTGGCCGCTTCCGCCTGTTCTTTTGCGCGACGGAGGTTGGCCTCCGCGTCCTTTCGCTCCAGCTCGTGCCCGATCCATTGGGCGGTGAGTTTCAAGAACGTTTTTTCATAGCCGGCGAAGGGCCGTTCCCGCGGTGCTTCGCCGGAAAAACTCAACGCGCCATAGACCGCGTCGTTCACGTAAATGGCGATGCCCGCGAAGGCTTGCGGGGCCGGCATCATCTCGTCGGCCGGCAGGCTCCATTCGGACTGGTCCGGGGACGAGAAGGTGATGGCTTCCCGTGATCGGGTCATCCACTCGCAATAACTTCCGCGCAATGGATGCCGCATGTCCGCCGGGCGCTTCGATTTCGGGCTGACGACTTCTTGCAGTTCATAGCTGTCGCCGTCGATCCGCGTCACCATGCCGGTGGGCAGGGCCAAGGCGCTGCAGCCTAACGTTAAGACGCGACGGAGCCGCTGCTCCCAATCGGCGGCATCGACGGTGATTTCGTGCAGGGCGCGGAGGAGGGTTTCGCTCGTCTTGAGCGTGTCCTCGGCCCGGCGGCGCTCCTGCATTTCATCCAGGAGGGCCTGTTTGCCTTTGCGCTCCTGGTCCAAGCTCTCGCTCATGACGCTATAGACCACGCCCATGATGAGGAGGATCGAAATGCGAATCAGGTGGCCTTCGAGGAACATCGCGGTGCCTATCGAGAGGTAGAGCATGGCGCCGTAGAGGGCGGCAATGATGGCGGAGAAGGCGACTTTCAGTCTGAGCGTGCTCATCGAGGCGGAAATGAGGATGATCAGGAAATAGGCCAGGTAGAGGTCGGACCCCAGTTGTTCGGTGGCGTAGATGATGCTGGAGGTGATCGCGGTGTCGATGAGCAGCAGCACGATCGTGAAGGCGCGGCTCTCGATCACGCGGATCGGCAGGAGAAACGCGGCCGCCAGCAGGGACAGGAGCCCGAGGACCAGGATTTCCTGGACAGGGCGGGGAAGGACGGCTTCCTGGGTATAGAGGACCTGATAGGAGAGCACGATGGAGACGAGGCTCTGCAGCATGAGGACCTGGACGCGATAGCGGCCCATGCTCACCTGGGTTTGAAAGGGGGAGAGTCGTTGATCGGTGCGGTTAGATGCCAATTGGGCTGCCTCGTCTCGTCGCGGTGGCGACGGCTGCACTCGTGGGAAATCTGGTTGAAATCTGCGCTGGTTCAGGATAGTGTACTGACGTAGATCTGCAAGTATTTTCCCACTTTCAGGCAGGCGGAATCCCTACGCATCTGCGCATGCGTCTGGCGCGGTCGCGCTGGCACGGAGGGGATCGACGGCGCTCCTAAGCGCGCATTACTCGGTTCAGGTTGTGCGCAGGCTTGGCCCTGTCGGTGAGGTGCTGGTCCGGGCGACCACTTTGGGGCCGCCCAGACTGTCTGCACTATCGGGTTTCGTTCGATCGATTAGGGCGCAGGCGTCGATGGAGCAGGTGTTGCTTTCTCTTCGCAAGCTCTCTTCACGGTTCAGAAAAAGTCGGTATAGAACTGGGGGCTGCGCACGGTATCGCGTTCGACGACCACCGTTGTATATTCCGTCCCGGTTGGGAAGATGGGCACGATCCAGAGCAGGTGCCACCAGGTGTAGGATTTTTTATGGAGTTCGGTGGTTTGGTTTGCTGCAATCATGACACGGGTGAGCTGGTCGGTGGAGGGGAGTAAGGTGATGGTCGCGGTGATCGTATGGGACAGGTCCGTATCGTCTTTGGATCGCATCTCCCGATTTGCCAGAATAATCCGGCTTTTCTGGTCTGCTTGCTGGATGAGAAAGCCTTGCTGCGAGAGGACCTCAAGAACGGCTCCCCAGGCCTTGTCCATTGGAGCGGAAATCGATTCCGAATTGCCTTTGACCTGCTGGCTTGCTGAAAATGCTCCTTCGTAATCCGCCGGTGAGCTACAGCCCAGAACCAGTAGCACAAAAAGCAGCGAAGCCCAGCGGCTTCCTTGTAGCAGGCGGCATACATGCTGATGCGTGGTCACGTTCTTCATCGAGTCCTCCTAGATAAACTTACCTGTGAGCTTCTCGTATTCATGGCTCAGTGGCCTTTTCTCTGCTTCGCCGTGAACCTCTTGCCAATATATCAGGCTATCGTTTCGGAACGGGTCTGCCTTCTTCGAGATCTTGGAGATCGGCCCAGGCTGTGAGGTCGGTGCGGGATGGATCGATGGAGTCCCGGAGTTTGTTGAAGTAGGCCTGCTTGTCCGGCGTGCTCGGTCCGCGAGTCAGCATCGTTCGGTTCCATGATTCCAACTCGGCTTGGGGATGGGCTTTGGCCGTCCGGATGAACCAGCTCACCATTGCTTCGTCCGAGGGGTTGGCTTTGACTGCGGCGGTGAATTGCTCGGCCGTGATGCCGGCGAATTCCAGGAGCCGGTCATCCATGGGGCAGGGATAGATGTATAAGCCTTCGGTGCCGGCCAGCGTAGCGCGGCATTTGTCGATCATTCTCGCCAGATGGACATAGCCTTCCAGCTTGAAGTTCATGCTGCGGGGAAATGAGGTTCGAAGGTCCATGCTGGATGTTGCAAAAGCCCGCCAGTTTCGTCGTGACCGTCATACGTCAGTCGTCAACCGTCAATCGGGTAAGACGTGGGACGTGCTGCGTAATGCTGCGTTCACGTTTGACGAGTGACGAGTCTCGGATTCGCCTGCGGCCTCGCTGGACGGCCTTTTGGGCCATCCAGCGGGCGCGATCTCGTAGACAGGCTTTCGCGTCTTTTTTGTTAGACCAGCTTGTGATTCTTGAACGTCAGGTTCTTCACGACGACTTCGCCGTTTTCGTAAGAAATATTCCGGCGGGTGGCCGGGAGATCCGCTGTTCCGATGCGCACGTAGGTGTCGGTGATGCTTTCCGCGTTGGTCAGCTTCCCGTCGGTGGGGGAATAGTAGTACACGCTGTACTTGGTCGTCAGGTTCTTCTGGTCCTGGGTGACGGCGCTTTCTTCCACATTGATCGTGAAGGCAAAGGGCGTCATGCCGGGATGGGCCATCTTGCGGTTAATCTGGGTGATGCGGTTGTCCTTGAGGCGATAGAACGAGTTCGATCCGTGGATGATCAGCTTTGTGCCGAAGGGATGCCCGTCTTCTTCCATCGTCAGAGAATATTTGCCATCCGACTCTTCGAAGCTTCTGGGGCCGCGGTGCACGGCGATCATGCCGAGCTGTTCCTGCGCCCACTTCTGCACGTCGGCATCGCCCAACTGGACCGAGACTTCACGAGGGCCCTTCACCATGATCGGTCCGCTGGTTTCCTTGCCGTTCACGTTGACGGTCAGGTCTGCCGTGAATCCCTTGAAATCTTTCTCCCAGCGCGCGGTCTTCTCGAAGGCCTGGCGCAGCATTTCGCGGGCTTTGGGGTCATCGGCGACGGTCGGGGCATTCGGTTTCTGATGTTCCATGGGGTCTCCTTAGTGATTCAAAATAAGATGCCTATTATACGCTTCGGGGAAAACCAGCCACAAGCGCTCTCCTGCGCGGGGGAGGTGGCCTGGCGCGACCGGCGCGAGGCGCAGACTCTGGTTTGGCAGGCCTCGCCTCCCGCGCCTCGTTCCTGCGCCGGGCTGGAAGATCTGGAAGAAATTGAGTATTTCCGCTATACTGCGCCGCGCGGGGGCTTTATTCCCACGTAGAATGAAAGGATGGCTATGGAACGACGGGCTGCTTCCCATACCGAAGAAGAAGAGATGAACCATCGTCGCAAGCTGCTGAATGCCGCGAAGCGGGGCGATCAGAAGGCCATTGGCAAGCTCCTAGAGCTCTATCAAGTGCGGATCCATAGCGGCGATATGGTTCAGAAGCTGAATAAAACCTCTGCCACACACAAACTTCAGGCACAGCTCGCTGAAGGGAAGCCTGTGAAGGGCGGGGGAGGAAGCCATGGCAAAAAGACGGCGCCTGCGAAGCCAGCTCCAGTGAAGGCTGCTCCGGCGAAGGCAGTAGCGGCAAAGCCGGCTCCAGCGAAAGCGGCTCCAGCGAAGGCCACAGCGAAACCGAAGGCCAAGCCGAAAGTTGCGCCGAAGGCGAAAGCGAAGCCAGCGAAAGCTGCAGCAAAGAAACACAAGAAGTAGCAGACTGCGACTATTGGACGGCTACCTTGAGTCCCCCTCCCGCCAGTTTGGCGGCGATTTCTTCCGCTTGTTCCAGCGCACCAGAAAACACGATGGCTTCCCCATCATGGTCGATCTTCCAGGCCAGCTCGAAAGCCTTCGAGCTGGTCATGCCTGGAATGTGTTGGCAAAAGAGGGCGATCACTTGCTGGTAGGTGTGGCACTCGCAGTTGAACACGATGACGCGCGCGTCGAGCCCAATATTGGTGCCGGTGCTGGCGATCTCTGTCGGGATGGGGGGCGCGAGGGGAGTCTTGATACCTGCCATAGGGGGCAATTCTAGCAGAATTTGCCCCGACTTTAATATCCGGTGCGGACGAGCAGATGGTTGGTGCTTGGCCAGTTCTCTCGAGCGCAGGATTGCGCATAGAGCGCGAAGTGGGCGGGGGAGTCTGTGACCGGTTGAAGTTGCTGGACCAATGCCAGGGTCTGTGTGTAGACCAGCGCGGCGGAGGTCTTCACCAGGGCCAGCCCATATTCGAAGCGGTATCCCTCCTCACGCGTCACGTTATTCCTGCACAGGCCCCTGACCTTCGCGAGATCATAGTCCTCCTGTCTGAACGAATCGTCCATGAGGTGGAGGAGTGCGGCAGGGCCTGGCACGAGACTGTCGCCGATACGAAGGCTGTGAGACGGTTCGAACAGTCCCCGTTGAAGCCGGCGGTCCTGGCGGAATGCGCGATGAAAGCAGGAACGCCAGAGGGGATCGCATAGGTCGCGATCGACGGCGGCGGCGACGGTCGGTGACAGGGGGCCGCTCACATCGTGCCCTTGCCGGAGCCGTCCTGACGCGATGAGATCTGGAAAGCTCATGCCCATCCGGTCTTGGAACGCCGTCATTCCTGACATGGGGGTCAATTGGAGCGCCATGAAGTCGCGGAAGTGGATAGTCGCAAAGCGAGTCAGGAGCCGGGCCAGGGTATCCGGATGGCAGAGATGAAAGGGGTAGAACAGTCCCTGGGGTATTCGTAGTCGTTTCATTGGGGGCAGATCACGTGATGAGGGGAGGCTGCGCGCGTCTCGCACGGGGTGGAAACGTATTGCTGGTCCTGGCTCTCTGAGCAGCGAGGGTCAGACTTTGTCCATGTCGATGACTTCTGTGGCTTCCCACAGGTTCTTCAGTTCTGCTTCTGCCAGATCCTTCACTCGATCCTCTTCCGTCTCTTCGCCGAAAGGAACCACTTTGCCTGGCAGGGCAGTCGCCTGCTCAGAGGCAGCAGCAACCGCTTCTGGCCGCGGCTGTCTTTTTCGCTTTTTAGCAGGATCCATATTAACGGGCATGGCACCTCCGACGTGATCTATCAGGATGCTGAAAAGGTCCGCCAGCTTCGTTCTCGGCTCATCGAAATCCTCAACGTACCCCTGAGGGTACGCCTCCGGTTTCGATTCGCCTGCGGCCTTGCCGGACGGCCTTTTTGAGCATCCTGGTGTTGTGCAGGCTATGGTGCCGCACAGAGCATGGTGGCCGTTTTTTTGCTCATGCGCCGAGCTTTTCCGCAGTCTGCTGGCTGTAGTTTCCATCCGGCCTACGGTCAAAGTCAATGGAGCTGGCAGGATGGGGCCACAGGCCGTGACGCGCGGGAAGGGCGCGATCCGGCGTTCGACGTTCTGGGTTCGAAGTTCCAAAGACTTCGAACCTCGAACTTCGAACCACCGATCGTCTCGCCTGTCCCGCTCGTCTTACGCAACAGCCTGTTAATACAGTTGGCCTGCGATGGTATCTGCCTGAAGCCGGCCTTTGGCCGAGAGTCTGGTCTGCTCGCCCTCTTCTTCGATCAACTGTTGCGCGAGCAACCGGGCTGTGACTGTCTCGTGCCCGTAGTTTGCTGCATGCTGATGCAGCTGTTGTGAGGGGATGCCTCGAATGAGCCG
>CAMDPZ010000083.1 GCA_945905765.1 Nitrospira lenta | reverse complement strand
ATCGCGGGCAAGGTCGTCGCGACCGCAGTGACTGGTGGGGATGGGCGAGCCCTCTTCTCCTATATCCCGAAGGCCAAAGGGTCGGTCCCGTTCACTGTGCGAATCGGAAATAGTCCGCGCGTCGCCGCGACCGAGGCCGATGGAAATCTGGCCGTATGGGAACGGCGCGGCCCGATCATGGCGGTGGAGATGACTGCGCTTATGGAAGATCCAGCCGGTCAGGGGCCGACTCTGACTTGGCCCGGGAAGGAAGCGGAGGGCAGGAGCCCGATGCCAGATGCGGCGGAGGAGCTCGGCAAGGTCTCGCAGTTCTACTACAATCTGCTCTATGTGGTGACGCAGGATCAGGTGGCTGGTTCCACCAGCCAAGCGAGCGCCCAAGCCAGACAATGGCTCAAGGATCGGAAGTTTCCGGTCGGCCATATTCTCGTGCTGCCATCCGATCCAGCAGCGCTTGGGGTGAAGCTCGATGCCTTGCAAGCGGACGGCTGGAAAACACTGAAAGTCGGGGTGGGGCGCACGAAGGCCTTTGCTGAAACGTTTCTGCAGCGGCGTCTCGATGCCGTGATGGTGCCGGAGCCGCCCAAGGGCGAGGCGCCGCGCAAGGCAAAGATTGCGAAGGAGTGGAAGGACGTGCGGCGGAAATTGTAGCGGGCGACCGGATTGCCCTTCTTGCTCGCGCAACGCGCGGACTCAGAAGGATAGGGAAGGGGAGCAGCCGGACCATTCTTCTTGCTCGCTGAGGCCCCACGATGAAACGGTGGTCCCTCAATGCGCGCAGTGAAGAACAGTCCGGCTGCTCCCCTCAAGGAGTGACAGCTCAAGCTCTTTCCCTGCGCGCGCAGTAAAGGGTAATCCGGTCACCCGCTTATTGGGGCGCCTTCCACTCTGGTGGAGGGGGAAAGTAAAAGACGAAAAATATGTGCTTCTTCAATGGTGCAGTGAGGGTCATCTTAGCCATCCATCGGCTTGCGCAAAAGCCGCGCAGACCGTGATTTTGAACGTTGGGTGTCGAGGACAGGACCATGGTCCGCCGACTATCTTGAGGTGAAAGGTAGTGTTGCCGCCAGGATGAGAACTCCAGAGTTTCGGACTGTAAGCCCCGAAGACAAATTGATCTATGAGCTGATGCCGATATTGATCGGGATCGGTCCACACGAAGACTTGCTGTGCTACGGATCGTGTTTTATCGCCTGGCCTCATATGGCGATCACGGCAAAGCATGTTGTAGAGGAGCTCTTGAAGCACGATCCGGGGATCGTGCTAGGGCAGCCGGGCAAGTACGAGTATTGGATTGCTCAGGTCAAGTGGAACGGGGACCAGCACAGTTACGTGATTTGGACTATCGACTCGATAGCCACCTCGCCGCATTCTGACATCGCAATCATTTGGCTCAGGGCACTTGATCAGAACGCTGCCCAGTATAAGGACTGGAAATCAGTCCCAGTCACCTTTGACCCACCACCGATTGGCGCCACAGTCAGAGCTTTCGGGCTGCATAACTTTCGTTTCGATGGATCTCGCGTTAATGTGGATGGCAAATTCGAGCACATTGAGTTCAATTGCGAACGCTCAATCTCTACAGGAACAGTGAAGGAACACTACTGGGAAGGGCGAGACAGAGGCCTGTATAATTTTCCGTGCTTAGAGGTAGATGCCAGATTCGAGCATGGTATGAGCGGCGGGCTAGTGATTACCGAAGATAGCCAAGTTTGCGGGATCGTATGCGGGAGTCTACCTGCCACCTCGGCAGATGAGGAGCATATATCTTACGTCAGCATGCTGTGGCCAATGATGGCAATCCCTGTGGATGCACGCTTGATCCCTGGTGGCGTCGAATCGACGCGCTATTGTCTCCAGGATTTATCGGCCAGGGGGATATTTACACCGACCGGATGGGATCGCGTTCTCATCCAAGAGACGCTTGATACTGGCGGCCCGCTCACTATTCGCTATCTCAGGAAGAAGTAAGAGGAAATAAACGAGGACATCTGAATTTTCGCGGGTGACCATGCGAGATTTGTGGGAAGAAATCAGCAGGTCCAGATATATCCTTCCCTAACAAGGCGTTGCAGAGACCACCAGGGAAGTTCTTCCATTCTGTCGTGGCATGGTGGCGGCTGAGCGGTAGCGGTAGATTTCATCGAACATCGCTGGTACAGTTTCGGTGACCGTTATGGAGGTGTCTATGCCCCAGTCAGCAAAAGCTATTTTGCATCAGGCCCTTGAACTGCCGTCCAATGACCGGGCGGCGTTAGTGGAAGGTCTGATTGCCAGTCTTGACAAGCCCAATCCTGCGCTTGATGCGATGTGGCTCAAGGAAGCGGAAGATCGCTTGGCTGCGTACCATGCCGGCGAGCTTGGCGCGGTCGATGCGGAGCGGGTCTTCGCGGATCTCGGGAAAAAAGTTTGAAGACAAGATCCCTGCTCCTCGCGCGGACTAGGACGGCACGGGTCGATTAACGGGTCGCCGGTCATCTTCCATTCACCCCCTCTATCCTTTACTATAAGCCTTCAGACTTTGGACCTTGGACCTTCGACTTTCCCTTTAATCGAGGCTTCGCTGAATGAAAGCGAAAACGAGTTTTTCTTGCCAGGCTTGCGGCCATGAGTCGCCTCGATGGCTTGGCCGCTGCCCCGATTGCAGCGGCTGGAATACGATGAAAGAAGAGCGGCAGGCTCCGACCGGGAAGGGTCGGCCTGCTTCGATGAAGATTGCCCAGGCTAAGGCCACGCCGATTGCCGAGATTGAAGTGGTCGGTGAGGACCGGAGGCTGACCCATATCGGCGAGTTCGACCGGGTGTTGGGCGGGGGAGTCATTCCCGGTTCGGTGATCCTGATCGGCGGAGATCCGGGGATCGGGAAAACGACCCTGTTGCTCCAGGCTCTTCCGCGCCTCTCGTCGAAAGACGAACCAGTGCTCTATGTTTCTGGGGAGGAATCTCCGAGGCAGATCAAGATGCGGGGGCAGAGGCTAGGCATCGAACATCCGAACTTGTTGATCCTGGCGGAAACCTCCCTCGAACAGATCCTCAAGGCGGCGCAGGAGATCCAGCCTGCCGCAGTGGTCATCGATTCAATCCAAACGGTTTATACGGAACAGATCACGTCCGCGCCGGGCAGCATCAGCCAGGTGCAGGAGGTGGCGGGCCAATTGATGTGGTACGCGAAGCGCAGCAGCGTGCCGGTCTTCATCATCGGCCATGTGACGAAGGAAGGGGCCATCGCCGGGCCTCGGCTGCTGGAGCACATTGTCGATACGGTGCTCTATTTCGAAGGGGACAAGGGGCATAGTTTCCGCATCCTTCGCGCGGTGAAGAATCGTTTCGGTTCGACCAATGAGATTGGCGTGTTCGAGATGAAAGACTCAGGTCTGGAGGAAGTGAGCAATCCCTCTGAGTTGTTTTTGGCGGAACGGTCTCAGCGCACGACCGGGTCGGTGGTGGTGTCGAGCCTCGAAGGGTCGCGGCCGATTCTGGTGGAGTTGCAAGCCCTGGTCTCTTCCACGAGCTATGCGATGCCGAAACGTATGGCAAACGGGGTGGAGCAGAATCGGGTCTCGCTCCTGCTCGCGGTCATGGAGAAACGGCTGGGCATGCATCTGTCAGGGCAAGACGTCTATGTGAATGTCGTCGGAGGGATGCATATCGACGAGCCTGCCATCGATTTGGGCATTGTGGCGGCGGTCACCTCAAGTTTGCGTGAAGTGCCGATTGAGCCGGGCCTGTTAGTGCTGGGCGAGGTGGGGCTCGGGGGCGAGGTGCGCGCGATCAGTCAGGCGGAGATGCGGATCCGTGAAGCGGCCAAAATGGGATTCAAACGCTGCTTGTTGCCGGAGCGGAACCTGGCCAAGCTGGAACCGATCGATGGGATCGAATTGATCGGGATCAGGGAAGTGGGAGAGGCGTTAGATGTGGTGTTGGCGTAGCGTGCAAGTCAAAATGAAAAATGAAAAAGGCAAAATGGTTGGGCGGAGTCTGTTTGCATTTTTCATTTTGAATTGTACATTCGCGCTCCTCGCGGGTTGCGCCTTGTTTGCGCCGCGGGTGGAGGTTCGTCCTCCGCTGGCGACGGTGGAGGGGCTGACGGCCTTGTTGAGTCAGAGAGAAGCGGCGCTTCAGACGATGAAGGGCCTCTTCAGCGCGAAGGTGCGGGGCGGGATCCTTCCGATTGCGTCGCGGGTGGAGGGCACCCTCTACTATCGCCGTCCTGACGCCATGCGTCTGCGAGGGTTTACCGCGGTCGGCAGCGAGCTCTTTGAATTTGTGCAGACGGGCGACCAGTTCACGTTGCGGCTGCCGACGATGCGCCGTGTCCTGTCCGGCAATGCGTCCGACATGGGCGAGATGGGAAAGCTGGCCAGGCCGTTTCAGTTGAGCGTCTGGGCGATGGGCGGCCTGCTGGGCATTCGCACGATTGCGAAGGACGAGACTGCCACATTGGCGGAGGACGGGGATCGTTACAGGCTGGATGTGTCAGGTCCCTCATCCAACGGGGCGCAGGCGCTGCGCCGGAAGTTATGGTTCGAGCGGCAGACATGGCTTGTGGTGCGGGAGGATCGCCTCACGGAATCCGGTTCTGTGGAAGCGACCATCCAGTACGAGGACTTCCGCGCGATCGGTGGAGTTGCGGCAGTCTCCACCGGCAGCGAGGGGCAGTTACGGCGGCCGTTCAAGATTTCATTGGTGGATGGGAAGGGGCAGGGGAGCGTGGAGATGACGTTTCACGAGATGACCCCGAATCAACCCTTGACGGCAGCCGATCTCGCGCAGTTCTAACAGGATGCTGAAACAGTCCGCCAGCTTCGTTCTCGGCTCACCGAAATCCTCAACGTACCCAGAGGGTACGCCTCCGGTTTCGACTCGCCTGCGGCCTTGCTGGACGAACTGTTTGAGCATCCTGCGGGACTGTGTATTTTGAAGTGCCTTACCTGAAGATCATCGAAGTTCTTGTGTGCCGCACATAGTTCTTCTATAGACGGGTAGCAACGATGAAAGTCTTGGCAGTTGAAACAGCGACCTCCTGGCAGAGTGTGGCGATTCTCGATGGGACGCGCGTGCTGGCCCGGCATGACCAGGATGCGGGCGGGTCTCATGCCAAGCTCTTGCTGCCTGTGATCGACCGGTTATTCAGCGAGTCTGGTGTGACGCTGAAGCAATTGGAGGGGCTGGTGGTGTCGATCGGTCCCGGTTCCTTCACAGGACTTCGCGTCGGCCTGGCGACGCTCCTCGGGTTTCGCACGATCAGCCAGCTTCCTTTGGCCGTCGTCCCGACCCTTGAGGGCATGGCCTGGAATCTCCGGGGAACCTCGACGTTGCTTTGTCCTGTGCTCAACAGCCGCCGAGGGGAACTCTATTGGGCGCTCTTTCGCTGGACTAGCGAAGACCGGTTGGAGCGAGTGGTTCCAGAGCAGGTGGGCACGCCCGTCATGCTGGGGAACAGCCTCACGGAATCGGCTCTTCTATTCGGGGAGGGCTGGACGGTCGAAGCCTCGGCCATCCGTGCGGCTCTTCCTCCCTCCGTTAAGATTGTCGAGGCGCAGGACCAGGCGATGAAGCCTTCGGCTGTGTCGATCGGGTTGGCGGGGATTGAACGGCTCCGCCGAGGTGAGCAGGCAGGGATTGGTATCAGCCCCCTGTATGTGCAACGCACCGCCGCGGAACTGAAGTATGAAGAATCCGGCGGCATTTCGCCTGTGCTGTTGCGGCAGGAACGGGTCGCGAAGAAAGTGCAGGCGCGGGCGGGCGTACAGAAAGGCCGTCGTTCGTGAAGCGTGAAGCGCATCTTGTTTTCGGGGCAGATCTGACCGCTGTGGCCGCAAACGACGCTTCACGAGATACGCTTCACGGTTTTTGCGCTGACGGGATTTTGTAGCATCCTGCCAGAGGGGACGTGACGATGGGCGAATGGGTTATTGAGCCGGCGACGGTTGAATCATTGCCGGATATTCTGCAAATCGAAGAAGCTTGCTTCTCCTCCCCCTGGACGCGCAAAATGTTGGAGGCGGAACTGAGCGGGAATCGCTTCGCACATTTTCTGTTAGCCAAGCGGACGACCCCTGGCGACGTTGGTTCCCCCTCGATTATCGGCTATCTCTGTTTCTGGATTATCTTTGAGGAAGTCAGGCTGATGAACCTCGCGGTCATCGAGTCGATGCGGCACAAGGGCATCGCCAAAGCCTTGGTTTCGCAGGCCCTGGAAGCGGGGGCGGCACAGGCTGGGATGCGCGCCCTGCTCGAAGTGCGGGCGTCGAACCATGCGGCCCAGGCTCTGTATCGAAGCTTGGGGTTTTGCGCCGTGACGACCAGACCGGCTTACTATACGAATCCCCTAGAAGATGCGGTCTTGATGGAACTGGACCCGATTGTATCGGAGTCTGCTCAAGTGACAGAGGCATTCGGTCGCGACGGAGGACGTATCACGCCACTGCAGTAATTTCATCACCAGGAGGTGCGACATGCTGACAGACAGTATGATTGCGGAACGGCTGCGCCGGTCCAGTTACGAATTTCGTACACTGGAAGAATCCCACCACCGGTTGGACCTGGAATTAATCGACTTGCAGAAGCGCCACGTGTTGACTCCGGCCGAAGAACAATCGAAGAAGCATTTGCAAAAAGAGAAGCTGGCGAAGAAAGATAAAATGGCCGAGCTGATCCGCGCCCATCGGGATCAAGAGCTGCAGGCCGCTATACGCTGAGGAGCATCGTCGCGGGGCTGGGGCAGACCAGCAACCGGGACCGGAGTCATGGCACAGATTCTCAATCCCCTTGCCGCGCATATCCGGACCGTCAAGCATCGCCTGATCATCATCGGGGCCACGCTGTTGGTGGCCCTGATGGTGTCCTTTACCTTTTCCGGGGAGATGGTCGCCTGGCTGAACCGCCCCTTCCCCAACCAGCTGGTCTTCTACGGACCGACTGAAGCGCTCTTCGCCTCCATCAAAGTGTCGTTTCTGGCGGCGATCCTGGCGAGCATGCCGGTCATCTTTTTTCAATGTTGGAAATTTATTGAGCCGGCGTTGCTGCCCAAGGAGCAGCGCTGGGGCTTCCCGTTATTTGGGCTGGCCGGGGCGTTGTTCGCGCTCGGTTTGGTCTTTTGCAATCTCGTTATTCTTCCGCTGGTCATCGAGTTTTTCGTCAGCTTCGGCATGGATCACGACGTGACTCCGCTCTTGAGCGTCGGGACCTATATCGATTTCAACGTCAAATTCCTCCTGATCTTCGGCTGCGCGTTCGAGTTGCCGCTGGTGCTGACCATTCTGGCGCGGGTTGGCGTGGTAACCGGAGCGACCTTGGCGAAGTATCGGAAGCACGCCATCATGGCCGCCTTGATTTTCTCGGCCATCGTGACGCCGGACGCGACCCTCTTCACCATGCTCTTGATGGCCGTGCCCTTGATGGTGTTGTATGAAATCGGGATCCT
>CAMDPZ010000082.1 GCA_945905765.1 Nitrospira lenta | reverse complement strand
TTGCGGCGCTCCGCCGCCCTCTGGGCGATCCGCTCTCCGGCCCGGTCATGGGCCAGAAGATCTTTCAACGTCCGACATTCCGGCGTGGAATATTCAGGGTGCGTATGGTCGTTGTAGAAGCGGGCTCCGTTCGGGAGGACCAGATCACTCTTCATCTCATGAAACGAAAAAGGCCGATGGGCATCGACCTTGGCGAATTCGTCTTCTTCTTTGTCCTGTTGCAGGCCTAAGACCCGGAACCCCCGCGCATCCTCATGAGGATCCTCTCCGCCATAATCCCAGCGCCGCTCGAAGGAAGCAGTCAGATGGGCCCGCACCAGCTCCATCGACTCCACGACCGGATCGACCGCCTCCTGGTCTTCCCTCGTGATCCCATATTCTGTTTCGATCCCGTATAAACGCATAGTCAACTTGTCAACAAGTCGAACGTCTTCAAGTCAAAACATGTCGCATTCAGACTTGATGACTTGACGACCTTGGAACTTAACGACCCTTTAGATAATCTGTCCTATCAACTTTTCTTCGGACTGCCGCCCTCTCCTGAACGAGGAGACTCCGACGACCTGCTCCGGATGGTGATCGAGGAGCTTGAGCCATTCTTCCGCCGCATCGTCCGGCGGCAACATCTCGCCCTCCCGGAACTCTGCATGTACGGAACTGACCAGATCCTCCAGGGTCATGCCGCCCGGCTCGTTCGCACCTGCCGCAATCATCCGGTCGATCGCCCGTTCCTTCGCCCGTTGCACGATCGAAGACAGGATCGCGCCGCTGATCAGATCGCCCCGATAGAGGACCTTGTTCTGTCCGCTTCTGAGCCTGATGGAGAGGAGCCGGTTCTCATCGACGCGCGAGAAGATTGCGGAGAGCGCATGGTCGATGAGGTCGGCGCAGGACTTCTTCCGGTCCCCGCCATGCTGATCGATCCATTGCCGGTCCAGCGGCAGGTCCTCCGTCAAATAGACGTTCAGAATCGCAGCAGCCGAATCGCGATTGGGGCGGCTCACTTTGATCTTGCGATCGATGCGCCCTGGCCTCAACACGGCCGGATCGATCAAGTCAGGCCTGTTCGAAGCCAGAATGATCACCACATCCTGCAACGACTCGATCCCGTCCATCTCGGAACAGAACATCGGCACGAGAGTGCTGGAGATGTTGAACGAACGAGAGGCCCGTCTCGTGCCGAGCACCGACTCCGCTTCGTCGATGAAAATAAAAGGCAGAGCCCCTTCCTTCCGCCGAGCGCGGGCCTGGGCGAAGAGGTCACGGACCATCCGCTCCGATTCCCCCAGCCACATATTCAGAATTTCCGGTCCCTTGATATGGAGAAAGGCCCCGCGAGTCACTGGCGGTTTATCGCCCTTGGCGCCGGCCGTTGCCTGGCTCGCCTCCCCCACCAGTTTGGCGAGGCTGGCGGCAGCCGCCTGGCCGATCAAGGTCTTGCCGCAGCCGGGAGGACCATAGAGCAAAAAGCCCTTCGGCTGAGTAAACTTGAAGCGCTGAAAGGTGTCCGCATGGAGCAGGGGATACTCGATCGCCTTCTTGATGGCGGCGATCGCCTCCGTTTGCCCGCCGATCTGCTCCCAGGTCACGGTGGGGACCTCGTCCAGGAGGTGGGACTTGGACTTTTTGTCTTCCAACTTTTCGATCGCCACATGGAGGCTGGGCTCGATCCGCACCTCATCGCCCGCCTTCAAGTCCACCCCGAGCAGATCGCTCGACCGTTGGAGGATCAAGACCTGCCGGCCCATCTCCTGCTCGAACCTGAGCCGCCCATCCGGCAAGGCTTCCGCGACTTTCAGCACTGGGCCATTCCGGTCATAGCCCAGGATCTTAATGACGGCAAAGGCTTCGTTAACGAGAATCTGCGCGCCGATCTTGAGCTCGGCAGCCTGCACCCTGGGATCGACGCTGGCATAGTACTCAGCGCCCCCCACCAGGATCCTGGCGAGACCTTCGCCCGGCACCTCAAGCAGGGTGCCGATCCGATTGGCCGGCGCGATGAGCTTCGCGATCACGTCCGCAGCTTTTTTAAATTCAACTTCCCGCTGTTGCTGCGCCGCTTGTCCGAGAGTCACGGCATGGCGCAGTTTGTAGAGGATCTTCTGGCGTGGGTCACTGTCGGGAAATGAGGCGAGACATTCTTCTATCAGCTCAAGCGGGTCGGAGCCTATGCGCATCGATGGATTCGCGCCATCCTCCGGCTTCCCCTTGAAGTCTTGGTCTTGCGGTCCAGTCGGTCGACGATCACTCATCAGTGGTCCTCCATGCGGAACAGATGAGCAATCCTAGCATAGCGACATCATGGATTGCCGCTACTCACCACCCCCCCTAATTCACAGCTTGGAGGGTCACGGAAACCCGCTCCCTGCTGGTTCCCCGCAAGATCTCGACCGTGACCCGGTCGTTAACCTTGTGCCGTTCCATCACATCCATCAGCTCGTCCAGAGTCCCGACTGGCTTGCCATCGACCGAGAGGATGATGTCGCCCAATTCCACCCGCCCTGGGGAGGACTCGCGTGCGCCCTTCAAGCCTGCCTGCTCCGCCCCGCTGCCTGGCGACACCTTGCCGATAATCAGCCCCTTGATCCCCCACCGCTTGGCCATCGCATCAGGCACGAGCGAAACTCCAAGCCCAGGGCTGATGAGCTTGCCGTATTTGATCAACTCCGGCACGATGCGATTGACCGTATCCACCGGGACGGCAAAGCCGATTCCCGCAAAAGCCCCGCTGGGGCTCATGATCTGCGTGTTCACTCCGATCAAACGTCCGGCGCTATCCAGCAGAGGCCCGCCCGAGTTTCCTGGATTGATGGCGGCATCGGTCTGGATGACTCCTTCGATCGTCCGGTTCGTCAAGGACTTGATCGTCCGCCCCAAGGCGCTCACCACGCCGGTCGTCAACGTATGGTCGAGGCCGAAAGGATTCCCGATCGCCAAAACCTTCTGCCCGACTCGCAGATCCCGCGAGGTCCCGACTGCGAGGGGCGAGAGCGCCTCTTCCGACGCGCGGATCTGCAACACTGCCACATCGTGGTCGGGATCGGCGCCGATGAGGGTGGCCTTATGCTCCGTCCGGTCTGCCAGCGTAACGGTGATCGAATTCGCCCCGTAGACGACATGAAAATTGGTGACGATATGTCCCTGTTTGTTCCAGACGAATCCCGATCCGGACCCCTGCGGGACTTCAAAGAGATTGAACGACCAGGGGTCCCGCTGAATCGCGGTGTTTGAAATGAAGACGACGGATTTCGTGGCCCGCTCGAACACGGCCATTGTGGCCCGCTCATCCTCGCCCAACTCGGCTGGCGGGGGCGCCACAACGCGAGGCTTGCCTTCGGGACCATCGTAGGTTCCGCCCAGCGGCTTCCCCCATTCGGCCATCGACAAAACAGGCCAAAGGCTGAGACTCAAGAATCCCGCTGCCACGAGAGCTCTGCCTGCCACATGCCCCTTCGCCATCACTCACCCATGATTTGGATAATCAATTCCCTGGTCCTGGCCCTGGTATCGAAATCCACGACGACAATCTGTTGCCAGGTCCCCAGCAGGAGTGCACCGTTCTGAAAGGGAAGGGTGACAGAAGGCCCTTGCAGCTGACCCCGCAAGTGGCTGTGGCCATTGTCTTCACCGGCATTTCTTATATTGTGCTGCCAGGCAGGATCGGCCGGCACGGTCCAACTCCAAAAGGCCTTGGTATCGGCCCTGATGCCTGGCTCATCTTCGATGATCATCACCGAAGCGGTCGTATGTTTGATGAAGACCGTCACGATCCCTGCCGTGAGCTTGGCTCCGGCCAAGGCCTCGGCCACGGGCTTCGTCACGTTTTCGATCTGCGTGTCTCCCTGCATAGCGAGCTGCAATGACACAGTCTTGACCGCCATCGTTAGGACTCCATCGCCCGGAGGGCACGGCGTTCGGCGCCAGTCAAGGCGCAGCCACGAGCCTCCTCCAGAATGACATCGAACTCGCCCTGCGCCGTCAACCGTCGCAAGGCCCCCATCACTGCGCCACTCAAGATGCCGTCCCGCTGCAGAGTCTCCAGATAGGCAAAGGCATCGACCAAGGTTTCCTTCTTCCTCACATAATAGTCCCTGCCGCGGCGCTGGTTGCTGTAGGCCTCGAACTGCTCGCAAGCGACAAGAATTTCCGCCAACTGCTTCACCCAGGGCTTGGCGGAGGCCAGCTTCTCCGGATAGTAATAATAGAGCATCACCTGCTGCATCCAGGGTTTCCAGCTTACGCCCATCTTCTTGATGGTGGGCCGGACCTCACGCAGCCGGCGGGCCAGCCTGCGCGCGTAGCCCAGCCTCATCTCGACCTGTTCCTTGGCCCAAGCCGTCATGGCAATGCCGCCTGCTTCAAGATCCTTTTTGTAACAACGGAGGAAGGCCTCCGTCTCTCGTCCGTAGGCCGTGTATTGGTGAACGGCTCTCCATTCCCGCGGCCTCGTCGGAATCCCCCGCTCCTTGGCCCAGGACCAAATCTTCCCGAAGAGTTGCCGGTCCAATCCGGCTCGTCCCAGATCATGGAGCAGACAGGCGATCTGATAGTGGCGGACCAGCTCGGCCCCATGACCCAGCTCTGCCGCCACAGCCGCGCACATGCGAGCCGTTCGTATCGCATGGGACCGGTCGTAGCCGCGAATGGTCCGGCCTGGATGAAGCGGGTGCGGATAATCGTAGAGTTTCATGAGCTGGGAAAGGAGCGCACGGGGCACCAGCAGCGGAGCACCTGTATGGGAAGATGGCATCATGAGTGAAACTGCCTGCAAGCCTAGGGGTGATAGATCAAGCCGCGAGGAGAATACGTTCGCCGACAGACCCTGTCAAGACGCGGCAAGGCTCGATGAAAATCCTGATCTCTGCTATGCTCCGACCGAAGCGGAGGCCCCTCGACCATGACCGATCCAACCTGCAAAGCCTGCTCGGCCAACTGGCCCGACACAAACCGTTTCATCGCGGACCTCAGCCTTACCAGGGTCTATCTGCATGAAGATCAATTCTTCCCAGGCTGGACCGTCCTCTTCCTCAAACGCCATGCGACGGAACTGTTTCAACTGACCAAGGACGAACGGTCGCAGTTGATCGAGGACGTCAACCTCGTCGCCCAGACTCTGGCCCAGGTCTATGGGGCCAGAAAGATCAATTACGAACTCCTCGGCAACCAGCTCCCCCACATCCACTGGCATATCATTCCACGGCTGGCCACAGATCCAGCCCCTCTGGAACCAGTCTGGCGGATCGAGCATGAATCGGTGCAGCTGGCGCCATCAGACTTACAGTCACAGATTCAATTGATTCAAAAACAACTCCAGTCCTGAATGGTCACTCCGGCAGGACGCACGATCCCCGAGACTCTCCGCTACCATCCGGATCAATCCCGTGTATAATGCGCCCGACACTCAGAGGCTGGAGCATCCTATGTCTCCGATCACACATCGAGTCACGCTCCCCATCCTCCTCTCTACCTGCCTCCTCCTGTTCCCCTCCGTCCCTTCGTCGCTCGCAGAGACAGCCGCCGAGCCTGACGATGCCGTCAGGGCTCTGAGTCACTTGCGTGAACAGGTCCGCGCCGCGCCACAAAGCCTCGACCATCGGCTCAAACTGGCGGACGCCCTCTATCGGATCGGCGATCTCGACACAGCCATCGACGAATGTCGCGTGGCCCTCGCGCTGAAACCGGATCACGCCCTGGCCCATCTCCAGCTCGGCATCGCCCTCATGGCCAAACAGGACTGGCGGCCCGCGCTGACGGAGTTGCGAGACGCGGCCCGGCTCAATCCTGCATTGACTCAGGCCCACTACAATCTCGGCACCGCCTACTACACGACCGGCAATCTCAAGGGAGCGATTGAGTCCTATCGGCAGGCGCTGGCCTTACAGCCCTCCCTGCTCGACGCCCGCTACCGCCTGGCTCTGGCATTGAAATTCAACCATCGCGACCAGGAATCCATCCAGTTCATGAAAGAAGCGGCAGCGGGCGGCGTCCCGCAAGCGCAATATGCTCTGGGTCAGGCCTACCGCACGGGCCAGGGAGTCGAAAAGAACGGAGCCCTCACCATCTATTGGTGGAGCAAATCGGTCGAGTTCGGCCATCAGCCGGCCGCCTCCTCCCTCTCTCTGCTCCGCCAGCTGGCCCTCTCCAAGGTCCAACCGGAACAGAGCCGCCTCGAAGCCCTGAAGGCCTTTCAAGCCTATCGCGAAACATTATGGGAGAACGTTCCAGACCTTGCCCGCAGCGGCAACGAGACCCTGGGGACCACGTTGCTGAAACAGAACCGCGCCGACAAGGCCGTCTCCGTACTGCTGCAAGAATGCTACGCCCTCAGCGACGTGGCGCTGGCCGAGCTGGCCAGGATCTATGAGACTGGCTGGGAGCCCCAGCTTCCTCCCTTCGACAAGAACATCCTGGCCTGTATTGAAACCACCGCGGGCGACAGCTTCATGCCGGCCAAGAAAATTCTCGCCCGCATCTACGGCAAGGGTCTCGGCGTAAAACAGGATAGACAGAAGATGGAGCTGACTCTCAAGGGGTTACCGAAGGATGAGATCAAAGAAGTCCTCAACCAGCTGACTCCCGCCCCCTAACCACTTCTTCACATGACTGACCCAACATCTCTACCCAGCTCCAGACCAGTACGATGGAATTGGGAGCGAGGCTCAGTCTCCGCATGAGGCCTGAACGGATTCCCAGAAATGTGTGGGTGGCCGGATGGGTCAGCTTCCTCATGGACGTCAGCTCCGAGATGGTCTATCCCCTCGTGCCCCTGTTTCTCTCGTCCGCGTTCGGCGCGAACAAATCGGTCATCGGGCTGATCGAAGGGATTGCAGAAGCCTCGGCCAGTGTCCTGAAACTTTTTTCCGGCGTCCTGGCAGACCGGTTCGGCCGGCACAAACTCTTGATGGGGCTTGGCTATGGGATCTCGACCCTCTCCCGCCCCGCCTTGGCCCTGGCGGGCGGGTGGGGACTCGTGCTGGCCTCCCGGCTTGTCGACCGGGTCGGGAAGGGCATCCGCACCGCGCCCCGTGATGCCATCATCGCGGCCTCTACGCCGGCGGCGCAGCTTGGCGCATCCTTCGGCTTGCATCGAGCCATGGACGCGGCAGGAGCGGTCGTGGGGCCTGCCATCGCCATCCTCATCCTGGCCCTCTGGGAAGCCAACTATCGGCTGGTGTTCTGGCTCTCCATCCTGCCAGGAATCGCGGCGGTCCTCTTAATCGTTCTGTGCATCAGGCCCGACAACCGGGAACAGAAAATTGCGAAATCCATCTCCTGGTCTCTGGAAGGATTCGACCGGCGTTTCGTGCAATTTCTTTTCGTCATCGGTCTCTTCTCGCTCGGCAATTCCAGCAACGCCTTCTTGATCCTCAAGGCTCAAGCGGGAGGCATGAGTCCCGCCTGGATCTCCGTCGTCTATCTCCTATTCAACGTATCCTATGCCCTCCTCTCGATTCCCGGCGGCCTGCTCAGCGATCGGTTCGGCAGACCCTGGGTCATCATCGGAGGGTTCAGCCTCTCCGCCCTGGTCTATGCAGGATTCGCCATGGCAGACAATCCCTGGCCCATCGCGGCCCTGTTCATACTCTACGGCTGTTATATGGGCGTAACGGATGGAGTGCAGCGGGCCTACCTCGCCACACTGGTTTCGGAGCAGCATATGGCCACAGGATTCGGCCTCTATCACATGGTGGTGGGGATCGCGATTCTCCCCGCCAGTCTGCTGGCAGGGTTGCTCTGGGACCATATCAGTCCCGCGGCCCCCTTCTGGTTCGGCTCAG
>CAMDPZ010000081.1 GCA_945905765.1 Nitrospira lenta | reverse complement strand
CTGACGCTCGCCCTGGCGCTGAACGCCGCGATCATCGTCGCGGAGTTCATCGGCGGGTGGATACTCAATAGCATCGGGCTCATGAGCGACGCAGGCCATAACCTCGTCGACCAGGGCTCACTCTTTCTGGCCCTCTATGCCCATCTCCTCACGGCCAAGCCTGCCACAGAAGCCAGAACCTTCGGCTATCACCGGGCCGGCATCATTGCGGCATTTTTGAATTCGTTCATCCTGTTGCTCACGGCCATCGGCATCACCTTCGTCGGGTTCCATCGGCTGCTGCAGCCGGTCCCGGTGGATGGAGCCTGGGTCATGGCGATCGCGGCGCTCAGCTTCGCAGCCAATCTGAGCATCGCCCTGCTCTTGCAGCATGGAGCCAAGGACGACCTCAATATCCGCAGCGCCTTCTGGCATATGTTGGGCGACGCCTGGGTGTCGCTGGGAGTCGTCGTCAGCGGCGCCGCCATCCTCTTCGCCGGATGGACCATTTTCGATCCGCTGATCAGCTTACTGGTCGTCGTAGCCATTGCCAAGGGGGCCTGGCCCCTCTTCAAAGAATCGCTGGAGGTCTTGCTGGAATCGACGCCGTCCCATATCAGCGCCACACATGTGGCCACCACGATCGAAGCCATTCCCGGCGTGAAGAACGTCCACGACCTCCACATCTGGGCCGTGGAGCCACGGTTGATCATGCTGACCTGTCACATTCTCGTCGATGGAGACGATTCGGCCATGACCAATGGCCTACTCCAGACCATCCGCACCAAGGTCAGCGCCGAGTTCGGCATCAAACATCTGACGATTCAAATGGGCACTGCCTGCTGCCAGCCGAACGAGATCCACTGCGATCTCACCACGCTGGCCAAGCACCACCGGAATGAAGGGCTCGTACACGTACACCACTGAGAACGCGAGACTTGCGCGAATAGCGAGACGAGTGAGACGGGAAAAAAACTCGAGGTTCGAAGTGCGAGGTTTCCAGAACTTCGAACCAGGAACCTCGAACTTCCGGTCGCGCCTGTCGGACTTTTCCCGCCAGTCTCGCCCCTCTCGCTTGAGTCAGGCATTGGCGGTTACCGCAGAAATGTTCATGAGTATTACAGGCTGAAACTATGACCCCGATTCCTTTCTATGTCCTCTGCGGCTCGCTCGGCGCAGGCAAAACCACCCTCCTCATGAGGCTCCTTGAACATTGGAAGAGCCAGGGCAAGAAAGCCGGCGTCTTGATGAACGAAGCGGGCGAAGTCAGCATCGACGGGCCCCGCGCCGGCACCATCGCGGAGCAGGTGATGAACCTCGCGGGCGGCTGCGTCTGTTGCGATACGAAAGAAGACCTGTCCTGGGGCATCGCCCAACTGGTGCGGGACTATGAATCGGATGTGATCATCCTCGAATGTTCCGGCATGGCAGACCCGGCCGAAGTCATCGATGCCGTCACAGATCTCTACACCGCGCAGCTCGCACGGCTGGATAAAGTCATCGCCCTACTGCATCCGATCCCGACCGATCGGGAGAGCATGGCGGGCTTCGTGACGGCACAGGCGATTCGCTGCGCTGACGAGTTGATCCTCAACAAAAAAGATCTCTACGTCGCAGGCCATTGGGAAGGATTCAAGGACTCGATCACCAAACAGAATCCCTATGCCAGGGTCTGGGAAACCAGCCAGGCGAGGATCGATCCCTCCTCGCTGCTCGAACCGATCACCCGCATCGCCCCGCCTCCAGCAGTCAATGTGGAGTTCGGCGTCCCTCGATCAGCGGCGACGAAGAAGCGGGCCTCCTACCACCCGATCGCCACGACGGTGCTCCTGCCAGGCCCCTTGAACTTCGAGCGATTCCTGCGCTGGATGAAGACCCTGCCCCCTGAGCTGGAGCGAGCGAAAGGCTTCTTCCGTTTCGCCAAGGGACCGGAGCTGCAGGAATTTCAATATGCCCCGCCAGGCAACGCGACCGTTACACCGATCACCCTGCTCGATGAGCCGAAGCATGCCATCGTCTTGATTGGACGAGGCTACAATCAGGAACGGTGCCAAGCAGAATTGTTGAACTGTCTGGAGAAGTAGAGGGAGACAGGCAGTTAGACGGGAAGCCGTTTAGGTGAAATGCGAAAGTGAGAGTAGCGCAACAATAGCCAGGCCGATCCAGCCCCGAGTACTCCACCAATCATCCAGCCTCCCAGCACATCCGTAACATAGTGTGCCCCGATATAGACACGCGAGAGACCGATCAGTCCGACTAACGGCCAACTCACCCATCCAGATCTCGGATAGAGCATCTGGAGAAAAGCCGCAGCAGTCGCGCTATTAATCGCGTGGTTCGACGGAAATCCGAACGTCTTGCCGCAGGCTTCGATCTGGTGAATATCAGGAAGCGCCATGCAGGGCCGTGGACGAGCGACAAGATCCTTGAGCCTCGCTCCGATGAAATCCAACAGGCCGATAGATGCAGCCAACACTGGAGCGGCCATCACCGCTTCCCGCCAAGACAACCAGAGCCAATAGCCCGTCATGAGTAGGCAAGGAGTCCACAAGAGGCCCGGGTCGGAAAAATTGAGCGCCCATTGGTCCAGCCATGCCGACTGTCCGGCAAAACCGTTGATAGCGCGAAAAAGCGATTCGTCGATGTTCATATCAGCTCTTCTTAGCGAGTGCGAAAGTGGATCCGGACGGTGAGCTCCCCGTCGATTGGCTCATCGCCTTTCAACTGAGGGTCGAAGGTCCATTGGCTCAGCGCGGCCATACCGGCGATGGTGAGCTCCCGGTGCTTGGCCGACTCCAAGACCACAACGGTCACAGCCGCACCCTTGGAAACCAACATACGCACCTTCATCCAATCGTCGAGGTCTTTGCCATCCAGCGACGGAGGACTGGCAGGCCAGGGCGTCGCTTTAGGGACAGGGCCTACTTGCTGGTCCTTGTTGAGCGGCAAGCCATGGACATGGACTTCTGGCAGCTCCAGGACATCGTCATGGTGATCGTCCGCATGCGTCGCCTCGTCACCAGCCGCTGCAAACGCAGCGACTGGGACAAGACACAGAAACGACCCAATGAACAGTACGCGAAGACGATGATAGTGCATGTGCGAATGACTGTATAATTCGAGCACTGGCTCGACTCTTATACCATCAGATGCCCAGCAAGGTCATCCATCAAGGCCGCAGGGAGCCCGGCGACTGCGGCGTACCCTTTGGGGTACGTCGCAAGGAGACGGGCGACTGCGAACGCCGCTGGTGACCGTGTTCGGCATCTGACTAGAAGAACCATTGGCCACGGAAAAAGAACGACCGTGGCATCCCCGCATGTGACACCCCCAAGCCGATACTCCCCTCGCCTGCGTTAATCAAATACTTCTGGTCCAACAGGTTGATCACGTCAAAGCCCAACAGAAACTTCTGATTGTCCCAGGGCAAGGGAATGATATGACTGAGGGACATATTGTAGGTCGTGTGGGATTCGCTATGGGTGGAATTAGTCTTAGCTCCTGGGTCCGCCGTACGCAACCCCGACGCAAACAGCATCTGACCCGTCAGCGTGGTCCGCTCCAGGAAGCGATACGCCGCTACCGCAGAACTCGTCACGGTCTGCTGGTGATCGCAATGCACCCCGCCAGCGGAGTTGATATCAGTGATCTCTTTTTGCTCGAGCAAAGAGTGTCCGGATTGGAGCCCATAGCCCTTACACTGCCCCCAGGCCACGTTGCCGCGCGCCGTCAAATCGTCCGTGATCTGCAATTTCAAAGCGCCATCGATGCCCCGGGTCCAGCCCCGCTCGAAAGCAAAGTAGTTCAACAGGGGGGTTGTCCCGAACTGCCCGGCATCCCCCAGATAATTCGCGAGCTTGTAATAGCCGGTCAGTTGCAACGTCGCCCACGTCGTCGGCGCGTGGTAGCTGCCGACCTCGAAGTAATGGGCCCGCTCGGCCCTGACGATATTGTTCGTTCCATTCTCCGGGGCCGCCTTCGTGCCCGCCGTATTGAGTTTCGTAAAGGAAATGGCTTCGAGATTCGGCGGCGTAAATTGCCGCCCGTAGAACGCGTGAAACACATTCGCCTGATCGGCCGTGTAGGTGATTCCGATCCGCGGACTGACCTGCCCCTCATGGCGCTGGTACTGTACCACGTCGCCTCGTACGCCAAGATTGAAGGTCCAGCGCTCATTCGGGCTCCACTGATCCTGAACCCACAATTCCTGGCGCCAGCCGATCAGACGGTTATCGGCATTGAGATTGATCATGTTTCCGGTCGGATCACCGTCGTCGGCCTTGGCAAACGTGGAGATCCGTGTCTTATTGACGGCCTGGGTTCGATCGACCTGAAATCCTGCCTTGATCACATGCTCCCTGGATGGGACATAGGTGTGATCGAATCGAACTCCGTTCGAATAGGCGCTCCGATCCTGATTGGAAGCAGAAAGCGGCTCGTCTGGTTTAGCGGTATAGGCAAGGCGATTAAACGGGTCCGTCCGAAACGTGGCTCTCGTCTGGCGACCATAGCCGGAGAGGCTGAAGAAGTTGCTGCTATTCACATCGTGCCGCCAGACCATGTGGCCGTACTGATTATTCTCTTGTTGGTTTTCGTCGATGGCCTGGGAGGCCACCGGCGTAAATCCTGGCTTGCTTGCCCGGAGCAGCGGCAGCATCTTCTCGGTGGGATCGAGCGCCTGGCCCGGCATGGTCGGAATCTGATACGTCGCCACGGAGTTCAAGAACACCCACGAGAAGTTGCTCGTATTGTCGTGCTGATAGTCGCCGCGAATGAACGTCTGGTTCCGCTCGCTTTGCCCGTGAAAAATCGAATGGCCGAGCGTCGGAGGCTCAATGCCCCGATTCGTCGACGTATAACTGTTCAGGACATAAAAACGAAACTTCTCGCTGAGCATGCCGCCATATTCGAACGAGGGGTTGGCCGTCTGATTTGACCCGCCGAACATTTGCGCCGACCCGAATCCCGGCTTGGTGCCGCTTTTCGTCGTAATGTCCAGCACGGCGGCCGTCCTGTTTCCATACTGCGCTTCCATGCCGCCCAAAATAATATCCGCCCGTTCCCAGGCGCGCGGCGATATCACATCGGAGAAGGTGGACGACACCGTATCGGGAATCGGCACCCCGTCGATCCGCAACTGAAGGTTGGCATGCTCCTGCCGGATATGCACTTGCTTGAGCGAGCCATAGGCGGCGCTCGGAATCGTGAGCAGCACGTCATGCAGCTCGACTTTGTTGCCGCGCGGCAACTCTTCGATCTCCTTCCGGCTCACCGAATAAGTCTCGCTCGACGCCTTATATTGAATCGGTGCAAGAGGCGACCGCACTTCAAGCGCAATCTCTTTGGTCATAGAGAGGGTCAAAGCGATGGGGGCAGGCGACTCGATCCCGATCTTGAGTACGACATACTCGCTTCGATAGGCGTCCTGAACCGCGCTGATGGAATAGGTTCTATCGGCAGGAACGAGAACGCTGAACTCGCCGACAGTGTTCGAGACCCCGGTCGTCACCAAGGCCCCTTCTTGATTCTTCACCTCAACGACCACCTGCCCCACCCGACGAAGATCCTGATTCTGGACCGACCCGGTGATCAGCGTCGTCTCAGCCGCTACGGCACGACTCTGGCTAAAAACACTCAGGCAGGCACAAATACATACCAAGCGCACAATAAAATGGCATCCGATAGGTCGCATGAAATCTCCCAGTTACTCACGTATAGAAAATGCCACGGAAGTCCCGTAGGGAGTCCTAGGACCCCCGCGCGAGAATGGCGTAAATCGAAATGACGTGACTAGCTGAGGGGAGGCGCGCGCGAAGGACCGGGCGTGGAGAGTTCGAACGAGAGCAGGACCGAACCAGCCGAAAGTTCTACTAGATTGACGAGTTCGCAGGCGGCCAGGAGAGGCGCGCCGACATCGAGGGCGCCACCCGTATGGTGCTGCACCCACTGGCAGAGGTCGGTGTCGGAATGTTCGTGCCCATCATGGTCCGCTGCGGCTAATTCATGATGCACATCCTGCGCGACCGCAAAGGGAGCGATCGTCAGCAGCAAGAGAATCAGGCCCAGGGAGGCCATAGCTCGGAGATTGACAGCGTGAGGACACCAAGGCTTCATGCGAGTTGGATTACTACACTACCGGAAAGCCTGTCAAGCGGATAGGCCATTTGCTCCAACGCTCTCAGGCACAAAAAGCCGAAAACGTCAGGTAACGAGCGCGCCTCATTCCGCACGTTATTGAGACCTTGCAGCCGTCACTCCCCGCCCTCAGAATCACTCAAATTCCCTGGCTATTGAAGACCTTAGGGGCTTCATCCTAGATTTCATGTGGGGCCTCTGGTATACTTTCCACTCATTAGTCCTTTCCAAAAAGGCTGCGCGATGAATCAACCGCTCGACAACCAACATATCCTTGAAATCAAACCGCTGCCCTCGCCGCGGACGATTAAGTCAAAACTGCTGATTACGGACCAGGCCGCCACACTGGTCATCGAAACCCGAGACGCCATTCGCCGCATCCTGCATGGGCAAGACCGCGAGCGCCTGCTCGTCATCGTCGGTCCATGTTCGATCCACGATCCCGAGGCAGCCTATGAGTATGCAGACCGATTGAAGCCGGTGACCGAGGCGTTGCGCGACCGGTTACTGATCGTCATGCGGGCCTACTTTGAAAAGCCCCGCACCACGGTCGGATGGAAGGGCCTCATCAACGATCCGCATCTGGACGGCACCTGCGATATTGGAACAGGCCTGGAACTGGCCAGGACGATCCTACTCAACATCAATAAACGCGGGATCCCCTGTGCCGCAGAAGCCCTGGACCCGGTGTCGCCGCAATATATCGCCGATCTCTGGAGCTGGGTCGCCATCGGCGCCCGCACCACCGAGAGCCAGCCACACCGGGAAATGGCCAGCGGTCTCTCGATGCCGGTTGGGTTCAAGAACGGCACAGGCGGCGATCTGCAAGTCGCCTGGAACGCCATGGTCGCCGCAAAACAGCCGCACCATTTTCTAGGCATCAATGCCGACGGACTCACCTCGATCATCAAGACCACGGGTAACCCGGACCGCCATATCGTGCTGCGAGGGGGCGGCGGCAAAACCAATTACGAAGCCGAGCATGTGGCCCGTGCCGAAGCGGTCGTGGCAGGCGACGGCATCGCCCGGCCCATCATGATCGACTGTTCGCACGACAATTCGAGCAAGGACCACCGGCGCCAAAGCCACGTCGCCAGGGATGTCCTCCAGCAGTTCCGCGAAGGCCGCCAATCCATCATGGGCCTGATGCTCGAAAGCAACCTCAATCCCGGCAAGCAAGCCTGGCAACAGGGCAAACCGCTGGCCCACGGTGTCTCGATCACCGATGCCTGCCTCGGCTGGGAGGAGACCCAAGTACTCCTCAACGAACTGGCCGACACGATCGTGACCAAACCCGCGTAACACCACGTCGGCCTTCAGCCGATCCCCCACGAGCGGTTACGGAAAAACTCGGTGAGCCGAACCCTATGCACGAATATTTCGCACAGTATTAACGTCGCACTAACCATGGATGCTCAAAAAGGCTGTCCGTAAGCCCACGGGCGAGTCGAAACCGGAGGCGTCCCCTCAGAAGGTCCGTTGAGGATTTCGATGAGCCGAGAACCACGCTGGCAGCATTTTTCAGCACCCTGATAAAGACTCGCATGCTCATCGACACCCATACCCATCTAGACGATGCCCGCTACAACGAGGATCGCGAAGCCATGATCGCCCGAGCCATGGAAGCGGGCGTCGAGGCCTTCGTGACCATCGGTTGCGATCTGGCCACCAGCCACGCAGCAACGGCGCTGGCGACGCAACATCCCTTCGTCTATGCCTCCATCGGCGTCCACCCCCATGATGTGAAACATATCCTCGATAGCTGGTACGACGAGCTCCGCTGCCTGGCGCAGAACAAGAAGATCGTCGCCTATGGCGAGATCGGCCTCGACTACCATTACAACCACTCCTCGCCACAGGAACAGCGCGAGCGCTTCCGCGAGCAGATTCAGCTCGCGCGCGAGCTGCGCCTTCCCGTGATCATTCACACGCGAGAGGCCCAAG
>CAMDPZ010000080.1 GCA_945905765.1 Nitrospira lenta | reverse complement strand
AGCTAGCCCCCCACGCAACCAACCAACAGCAAGACGAACGACTCACTGTCCCTGCATTATACACAACCACTTGCTCAGTCTCTAGCGGAACTTCGTTCCGAGACAGATCTACGACGGACTGATCACGGCCTCGCCGGCCGGCTTCCCCTGCTCGATGAAGACGCGCCGCCCCTCCACCCGCAACCGCCCCTCGGCAAAGAGCTGGACCGCTCGCGGATAGATCTTGTGTTCTTGCACAAGAATTCTGGCTGCCAGGCTGTCGGCACTATCGTCATCGAGAATCGGAACCGCCGCTTGAAGAATGATCGGGCCTTCGTCGACGCCCTCCGTCACAAAATGCACCGTGCAGCCGGCCAGCTTGCAGCCCCAGTCGATCGCCTTCTTCTGCACATCCAACCCCGGGAAGGAAGGCAACAAAGACGGATGAATGTTCATCATGCAATTGGCGAAGGCTTCGACCAGCACTGTGGTCACGATCTTCATATACCCAGCCAGCAAGACCAATTCCACATCGTGCTGCCTGAGCACAGAGAGAAGCTCGCGATCGTACGATTCGCGGCTGTCTGGCTTGCCTACATGGGGCTTAGGATCGACGAAGAGGCCGGATAATCCGTGCCGGCTGGCTCGCTCTAAGGCCGGAGAATCTTTCTTGTTGCTGATCACCGCGACAATCTTGGCCTGAACCGTCCCCGCCTCGATCGCATCGATGACCGCCTGCAGATTCGATCCTCGCCCGGATGCCAACACGGCGACGCGCAGTGCATCCGTCCGCTTAATCGACATACTCCACCAATGGGCCCTCGCCGGCCGATGCCACGATAGTTCCGATCTGATAGGCCTGATCGCCCAACGCCGTCGCGCGAGCAATGACGGTGGGGGCATCCGACGCCGGTACAACGAGAATCATGCCGATCCCCATATTGAAGACGCGATACATTTCCTCGCGTTCCACCTGTCCAAGCCGCGCAATCGCCTGGAAAATCGGCGGCACGGACCAGGCGCTTCGCTTCACTTGCGCCCCTATGCCAGAGGGAAACACGCGGGGAAGGTTCTCGGTGATACCGCCCCCGGTGATATGGGCGATGCCTTTGATGGGACAGTCCTGGATCAACGTGAGGACCTGTTTGGCGTAGATTCTGGTCGGAGTGAGCAAAACCTCGCCCAAAGGCCGGTCCAGTTCAGGCAAGCGACTGGTCATGCTCAGCTGAGCCTTGTCCAGCAACACCCGGCGAGCCAGCGAATAGCCGTTGCTATGAAGACCGGTCGAGGCCAACCCGATCAATACATCGCCCGGCACAATACTGCGACCATCAATAATCTTGGGCCGATCCACCACGCCGACGGCAAACCCTGCCAGATCATACTCGCCCTCCGCATAGAAGGAGGGCATCTCGGCGGTTTCTCCGCCGATCAAGGCGCAGCCGGCCTGGCGGCAGCCCTCGGCAATCCCCTTGAGCACCGCTTCAGCCTTAGGAACGGCCAGCTTGCCCGTCGCGAAATAATCCAGAAAAAACAGGGGCTCGGCCCCGCTGACCACAATATCGTTCACGCACATGGCCACCAGGTCGATCCCGACCGTATCGTGACGATCCGTGAGAAAGGCGATTTTCAGCTTCGTCCCGACTCCGTCTGTGCCGGAGACCAGGACCGGCTCGGCGTAACGATGGGCTTGCAACTTGAACAATCCGCCGAACCCGCCGATGTCCGTCAGGACTTCAGGCCGGAACGTGGACCGCACCAACGGCGAAATGCGGTCGACGAATTCGTCGCCCGCATCCATATCAACTCCGGCATCTCGATAGGTTGTCATAAGAGGGCGCATCTTAGCGGACGACCCTTACAGAGGTCAAACCCGCAGGCAACAAGCGACTACTTGCCCCTTACTTACTCTCTTTAAGGATGGGGACTGATTATCTCCCTCTGCGCGCGTCCAACGAAACCTGCACTCGTCTCTTTCTCCACACTCCATTACAGCGAGGCGACGGGGAGGGTCTCCACTGCGCGCATCGAGCGACCACCGCTTTATCGTGGGGGCTCTGCGAGCACGGAGACCCTCCCCATCGCCTCGCCACTCCCCTACGCTTCCGGTCGCATTTCCACTTCCAGCAGCTTGATCTTCCGATGAAGATGACTCCGTTCAATCTGCAAATCTTCCGCCGTGCGGGAAATATTCCAATGATGCTCACGCAACTTGCGCGCAATGTACTCCTTCTCGAACGCGTTGCGCGCATCCCGGAGCGAGTCATAGGACTGCGTGAAGAGCGGGCTAGAAACAGAAGCCGAAGACTGCGCCGCCGCCCCGCCAGGACGAGCCTGCAACGAGAGACCCGCTTGCGCCCCCTCGATGACTGGTCCCGGCACCATGATCATCAATCGCTCGATCAAATTCCGCAGTTCCCGGATATTCCCCGGCCAGTCATATTGCTGAAACACCGCCATCGCCTCAGGCGAGACCTCTTTCATCCGCAGCCCCTGCTCATCCGCATGCACCTTCATGAAGTGGCGCACGAGCAACGGGATGTCATCCCGACGCTCCCTGAGGGGCGGCACAACGATCGGCACCACGTTGAGGCGGTAGAACAAATCTTCGCGAAACGCGCCTTTCTCGATTTCCTTGAGCAAATCCTTGTTGGAGGCGGCCAGGACCCGGACGTCCACCTTCAGCAGCTTCGTCCCACCGACGCGAGTAAACTGCTGCTCTTGCAGTACCCGGAGCACTTTGGCCTGGGTATTCAAACTCATGTCGGCGATTTCGTCCAAAAACAACGTGCCCCCGTCCGCTTGCTCGAACTGCCCTCGCTTCATCGAGGTCGCGCCGGTAAAGGAGCCCTTTTCATGGCCGAACAACTCGCTCTCGATCAGGGTCTCAGGAATCGCCGCACAATTCACCGCCACAAACGGCCGGTTGGATCTGGCGCTCCGCAGATGGATCGCCCGCGCGACGAGTTCTTTCCCCGTCCCGTTCTCTCCCCCGATCAGCACACGGCTATTGGTCGGGCCGGCAGTCTCGATCAACTGCCGCAACTGTTGCATCGCGACCGACTGCCCCACCAGCTCGAATTTCCGTTGCACGGTGGTCCGGAGCGTTCGATTCTCTTGCTCCAGCCTATGTTGATCCAACGCATGTTTAACGCGCAGGATGATGTTCTCCAGCGACAAGGGCTTCTCGATATAATCATAGGCCCCCAGCTTGATCGCCTTGACCGCCGTTTCAATCGAGCCGTGCCCCGACATCATCATCACTTGCGCCGTCGGCACCAATTCACGGACCCGGCGCAAAGTTTCCATGCCGTCCATTTCCGGCATCCAGATATCGAGAATCATGAGGTCCGGCGGATCCGTCATATAGGCCCGCAAGGCCTCCATGCCGTTCTTCGCCACCGCGACCTCGTAGCCTTCATCTCGCAGAATACTGCTCAAGGAAGTGAGAATCGACTCTTCGTCATCTACAATTAAAATCGATGCGGACATGAATCCCCCGTAAAACATGAACCGTGATGAGTGATGGGTGAGAAGTGATCGGTGAGGAGGTGAGAATCTTGCCGCCCATCACCCGTCACCCATCACTGGTCACTTCTTCTTACACCGGCAATTCGAACGTGAAGACGGCCCCTTTGGGCTGATTTTGGCTGGCCTGAATCTGTCCATCGTGATCGGTAATGATGCGCCGCACGATGGCCAACCCCAACCCGGTCCCCGTCTTCTTCCGCGTAAAGTATGGCACGAACAGTTTCTCCTGATCTTCCGGCGCAATGCCCGTCCCCTCATCCGCCACGCTCACCACGGCCCTCCGCCGTTTCGTATCATACTTGGTCGTGAGCCAGACACGCCCCTTCTGCTGCATTGCCTGCATCGCGTTATCGAGCAAATTGACCAGCACCCGCTTAAGCTGCTCACGGTCGAAATTCAGCGACGGGAGGTCTTCGTCCAGCGACACGATCAGCTCGACATCCTTGTGGGCGCCCCGATAGAGAGCCGTGACCTCATTGATCACATCATGGAGCGACTGCTGCGCCATCTGCGGAACCGGCAGGCGGGCAAACTTCGAAAACTCATCGACCATATGCTTGAGACTCGTCACTTCGTTCACAATCACGTTAGTCGTCTCATCGAAAATCGCATCGAAATCCGGCGACTTCTCAAAGTACTTCTTTCGCAAGCGTTGAGCGGACAATTGGATGGGGGTCAAAGGGTTCTTAATTTCGTGGGCCACCCGCCGAGCCACCTCCTGCCAGGCCGCCACTTTTTGCGCCTTGATCAACTCGGTGAGATCTTCAAACACCAGCACGACCCCAAGGTCCTTGTTCGCTTCATCCTTCATCCGGGACCCGTGGAGCCCGATGGTCAAGAATCGACCTTCGATATCCATCGGCCCCTCAAGCGCCATCGTATCGCGCTGATCGGCCAGCATCCGGTCATAGACCGTCTGAAACAGATCAAGGCGAAACTCTTTGAATACCTCATTGGCCTGTCTGCCGCGGAATCGGTCCGCCGCAAGCCCGAGGATCCGCTCACCGGACGGATTGAAATTCGTGATCAGCCCGTTCTTATCGATTGAGAGCAGGCCTGCGGCAATCGTCTCAACCACCGTCTCGATGTAGGCACGGCGGCGATCCAGCTCCAGATTGCTCTGCCGTAGTGAAATATTGGCTTCTTCGATCTTGGACTTACTCCCTTGGAGATCGGCCGTCATCCGGTTGAACGACTCGATCAAGGTGCCGATTTCATCGGTCGCCTTGGCATCGATCCTGACGGAAAGATTTCCCTGGGCAATGGCCTCCGTCGCTTCAGCCAGCCGCTGAATCGGCACCGTGATGCTCCGCGCGACATAGAACCCGAACCAGGTGGCCCCGAACAAAATGAGCACTGTAATCACGGCAACGAAGAGATAGGCGCCGGCTTTGATCGGATTTTTCATCGCCTTGATCTGCTTATACTCGTCGTACTGATGGCCGATCCCCTCCATCTTCGCCAGCAGCGATTCGGGCACGAAGGCCTCCACCACCACGACACCGCCGATCTCGCCACGGCGCCCGCTCGCGGCGATGGGGGCCGCAGCCCGCACCAGACGCCCGGTCTGGGCCTCCTGCACCGCATTCATCTCCTGCTTCCCGTTAATCACCTGGAGCACCAGTTGACCGATCGGCAGGTCGAGCGCCGAAGAGGGCACCTCGGGATCCAGCGCCTTCGTGAGCGTTTCCATTTTGGCCGAAAAAACCTCAATCCCGGCCACACCGAACTCCGCCCGCTTGCGAGCCATGGCCGCAACCAGCAGATCCCGCTGCTCCGCCAGCAACATATCCTCCCGATAGATTTCATGGCTGATAGCTCTGGCGCTGTTCACCGCGAGGGTAATGTGACCGGCATGTTGCATCCGCGCCACGTCATAGGAGTCTCGCATCACCTGTTCAATTTGATCGCTGAACCAGACATCCACCGCCTTATTCACCAGGCCGCTCGCAACCAGAGCCAGGAGCACCGTCGGAATCAGCGAAAATCCGATGAAGGCCGCCACCAGCTTCGTGCGAAACCCGGCACCAAAGAGCCGATGCCTTCGCTCGAAATAGGCTTTGATCAAGTTGCGGGAGAACAAGAGCAACAGGACGACAAACCCGATCAGGTCGAGGTTGAGCAGGAGGAGCACAAAGGCATAACTGGTTGTGGGCAGAAAGGAATCCGTTTCCTCGCCGCCGGGAATCACGATTTGGGAATAGTAGAGAGTCAGCGCCAGGCAGGGCAGGAGAAAAATCAGCACGATCCAGACCGGCCGCAAATGCATCTTCCGCCGTTCCGGCTCCGGGGTGGACCCGGCTCCCAACGGCGGCCGGCTTGCTCCGGCAGTCAACGGCGCAACCCCGCTCACGGAACCACGATTTGTCTTAACTGGGGGAAAGGGTCCTGTGTCTTTCTTGCCGTCACTCACATCCGATATCCCCGATTGCCAACGACTCGACGCATAGCAGCTAACCTATCACGATGCTTGAATCTGGAGAGCGTCTCACCCCATCGCATGAACCGGGGTGGCGGACAGATACGTCCGGGGTCGACAGGCGGGGGCGGGGCTACTGTTTCGCGGTTAAACTCACGTACTTCATCCGAAGGGCGTAGAGCATATCCCGCAGCACCGCTTGCTCTTCCGTCGTGAGATTGCCTGTGGTCTTCTGTTCCAGGACCGACAGCAAATCGATAATGTCTTTCGCTTGCGGCAGGTTCGCCGGCATCGGAGGCTGATGGGGATCGATCTGCTCCCCCATCAACATCATCGAGGAGCTGCCCAGAGAAATAACAAAGGATGAAAAGCTGACGGGGATTCCCGATCCTTGGTGCGGATCAGAATGTGATGCTTGCTGGTGGGCCTGCGCCTCCGGCGCCACAGGCGAAGGGGTGGAGGCACGGTCGGACCCGGTCCCGCCCCGCCGATCCCGCACGACAAATCCTTCTTCTTGTTCTGCGCTCATAGGCCTTTCCCCCGCTCCAGATGCAGCGTCGGTACCCTACCATAGGCCCCCAAACGGCGCAAGACGCGCCAGCCCACGCGCGGCCGATTGAAGCAGGCCGAGAACCGGGTATAATGCAGATCCAACTCTGCGCCACAAAAAGGAACGAGATGTCTGAACGATTTCATAAACTGGTGGACTTGATGGCCTCGCTGCGCGCGCCAAACGGATGCCCCTGGGACCGCAAGCAAACGCATGAGTCGCTGAAACCCTATCTGCTCGAAGAAACCTATGAAGTGCTCGAAATTCTCGATCGGCAGGACCGGGCGAAATTGCCGGAGGAACTCGGCGATGTGCTGCTCCAAGTGCTCTTCCACAGCCAGATCGCGTCAGAAGCCGGCAGCTTTACCATCGAGGATGTGCTGGAGCAATTGGCCGACAAACTGATCAGGCGCCACCCCCACGTTTTTGGCAACGGATCGACCGACACCACCCCGACGAATGCCGACCAGGTGGTCGCGAAATGGGAAGATATCAAACGCACCGAACGCCAGGCCTCCGGCCGGCCTGATTCGGTATTGGATGGGGTGCCGCAAGCATTGCCGGCCCTCCTCAGGGCCTACCAGATTCAAGCGCGCGCCGCTCGCGTGGGATTCGATTGGAGCCACGATACGAAAGGCTTCGAGCAGATCCTGGGCAAGATCGAAGAGGAAATCCAGGAGCTCCGCGATGCCATCCGCCCCCTCGCCTCGAGCCAGACAGAGCCGGACGCAAGGGCCGCAGCCCTGCGGCAGGAACAGATTGCCTCGGAACTCGGCGACGTGCTGTTCTCCCTCGTGAATCTCGCCCGCTTCATCAAAGTGAACCCGGAAGACGCCTTGCGCCAATCCGCAAACCGTTTCACCCAGCGGTTTCAATTCATCGAAGCCCAGGCCACCAAATCCGGCCGATCGGTTGGAGAGCTTTCGTTTGCGGAAATGGATCAACTATGGGACGAAGCCAAAAAGCAGAATCCCGCCACCCTCACCGAGGACATACCGTCATGAGCGATGAGTCGCACCCCTACGAAGAAGGCAAACGTGCCGGAGTCCATCCCCTGATCGTCATCTTCGGCATCCTGTTCGGGCTCTGGCTGTTTGTGGCCCTCATCGTGCCCAGCTCCAAAAACAAACAGGCAGCGGGAACGGAAGGACCGGCAGGACCGGTCATCGAAGATCCCGAAGCGGCGCCGGTCCTATTCAAAGTCCACACCACTGTCCCGGACATGAACGCGATCAGCCTCACAGTCCCACCAGAAGCGACCGACAGCCAAGTGGCCGGACTCTTGAAACGCTTCAAAAAAGACCGGCTCGCCGGCACCTTGACCGAGCTCCTGCCAGCCACGACGGCAGGCCATACGCTCGGGGACCATGCCGTCGCCGACATCTACATTGTGTCCGACGCCCAATATGCGCAGGCCGACGTGATCCGCACCCTGACCCGCGGCGCCCATGCGCCGGGCGACCTCTATCCTCAAGCTGTTCCGTTTGAAGTGGCGATGGAGCAAATCCGCGGGCACTATCGGATCGATCTGAACAACACCAGCAATCCCGACAGCGCCTCCCTCGGCTTTGCGGACGAGTCGGGCGTGCATTCGAAGCAGTATCGAAAAATCTT
>CAMDPZ010000079.1 GCA_945905765.1 Nitrospira lenta | reverse complement strand
TTCCCCATTCGGCGGGGCAATTTTACGCGGCCATCACCGCCTATCTGGGATTCAAGCCGGATCACGATGAATATATTGTGATGGGCTTGGCGGCCTATGGGGAGCCACGATTTGCCGCGGCTCTCCGTGAACAGGTCCTTCGCCTTCTTCCCGAGGGCGGGTTCGAATTGAATACGCAGATCTTCGATTTTCATTTGGCCCGGCATCGGATTTTCTCTCCCGCCATCCTTAGGTTGTTAGGCCAAAATCGGCAGCCGGATGAAGAAGTGACGCAGCGACATAAGGATGTGGCGGCCAGCGCACAGTTGGTCCTGGAGGAGACCCTGCTCCATCTCGCCCGTCACCTTCAGAAGTTGACCGGTCTCGATCGGCTCTGTCTCGCCGGAGGCGTGGCCTATAATTGCGTAGCCAATAGCCGTCTGTGGCGGGAGGCCGGGTTTCGTGAGATCTATATCCCTTCGGCGGCGGGGGATTCAGGGGCCGCAATGGGCGCGGCCCTCTGGCTGACCCACCGACGGGGCGCCTTGACTGAACGGATGGTTTTGCGATCCGCCTCTTGGGGGCCGGAGTTCAGCGAACAGGAATGTCTGGCCGCGCTTGAGAGGGCCGGCCTGTCCGCTTTGCGTCTGCCGGATGATGAACTGTGCGAGAAGGTGGCTCGTGAACTGGCCAATGGCCGTCTGGTCTGTTGGTTTCAAGGCCGGATGGAATGGGGCCCGCGAGGCCTGGGGAATCGCAGCCTGTTAGCCGATCCGCGCCGCGAAGATATGAGAGAACTGATCAATGCCAAGGTGAAGCTTCGAGAGCCCTTTCGTCCTTTTGCCCCCTCAGTTCTTGAAGAGAGGGCGTCGGAGTATTTTGATCTTCCGTCACCCTCGCCCTTCATGTTGCTGACAGTTCCGGTCTTGCCTTCAGCCAAGGGGCTGATTCCCGCCGTGGTCCATGTGGATGGGTCGGCGCGGGTGCAAACGGTGGATAAGACCTCCAATCCTCGCTATCGTCTGTTGCTCGAAACGTTCGGCCGCCAGACCGGAGTGCCGGTCCTGCTGAATACCTCATTTAATGTGAACGAGCCCATCGTCTGTACTCCGGACGAGGCGATCGACTGTTTCCTCCGTACGGAAGTCGAGTGGCTGGTGCTGGGGAATCTATTGGTTGGACAACCGGCCGTAAGGCGTGACACGTGACGCGCGAGGCACCTAGAGACAATGTATTTTCTCCCCTCGATGCTTTGCTCCTGCTGCTCATCCTGAATTTTACACTCCAGCCTCTGACAGAACCGGACTTCGGCTGGCACCTGCGGACCGGGCTTGATCTTCTGCGACAGGGCTGGATCTTGCCTGCCTTGGATCCCTATTCCCACACCATGCCTGATTGGGCCTGGGTTGAGCATGCCTGGTTGACTGACCTGATTATCGGAGCATCCTATTCATGGTTCGGCCCCTTGGGGGTCATCCTCTTTTTTGCTGCGGTGACGGCAGGAGCCTGGCTGGTCGCGAGTTTCTCGGCTCGCTGCAACAGGACTTACTGTTTCCTTGCCTGTGCCTTGTCCCTCTGGGTGGCCCTGCCGTTTTTGGGGGCGAGGACCCAGATGGTCACATTGCTGGGCCTCGCAGCTTTGCTGGTGATGCTTGAGCGAAATACGAAAGAACAGAGCCGCGTGTTCTGGCTGATTCCTCCGTTGTTTTTGCTCTGGGCCAATTTGCACGGAGGGTTTACGGCCGGACTGTTTCTGCTGGGGCTTGTGGCAGCCAGTTTCGCGATGGTCAAAGCGGTGGTCGTTCGGGTGCCTGCGCTTGCCGCCCGTCTCGATGAAGCGATCCCCTCCTGGCCTGCGATCTGGAGGCTGATCGTGGCAGCGGGAATCGCATCGTTGGTCACGTTGGTGAATCCCTATGGTTGGCGATTGTATGGAGAGATCATCGATTCTCTGTCGAATCGATTCATGCTCGAGAGTTTGCAGGAATGGCAGCCTCTGTCGTTGAACTCGCTGGCTGGCCGGAGCTATGCGATCTATTTGGCGGGATTGGGGCTGGCGATGGTGGTCTGGTACCGGCGCATTGAGCCGGTACGTTGGGTGCTGTGGAGCGTGTTTCTGATTCTGTCGCTTCGTCATATGAGAAACATTCCGTTCTTTCTTCTGGTCACGCTTCCTCTCTGTGCCGAGTTGCTGGCGAGAGGATTGGGTCACGTGACAAGCTGTCTCAGGCTGGATGCTGCCCATGCCAGGCGATGGTTGCTGGCGGGGACGCTCTCAGGAGGACTGTTCCTGGTCTGGCTGGGGCCGGACCATCTCCAGCGGGTCGTGCAATCGGGCTTGCAGCCTGCCGAGTATTTCAAGGGCACGGCCTATCCGATCGAGGCGGTCCAGTGGGTCCAGTCGCATCGGGAGCTGGTGGGGACCCGTCTCTATAACGACTATACATACGGAGGATTTCTGCTCTGGTGGCTGCCGGAGGAAAAGATCTTTATCGATGGACGGATGCCGGCCTGGCGAAGCGGGTCTCGCAGAATTTTCCAGGACTATGTTGCCTTGAGTCTGACCGATCCGCCGAATCTTTCGATCTTGAGCGCCTATTCGGTGGATTGGGCGATCGTGAAGAAACAGAGCCTGCTGGATGAGGCTCTGGCGCGTGAAACGGCCTGGCAACGTGAATACGAAGATGGGAAAGTTTCGATTTATGTGAAGCAGTCGGAGTGAGATCGGGCGGAGCCTGTTTTATTGCGGAGCGGTATAGCAACCCTTGGCGCTTTTTCGTTTAATCAGGGCCAATTCCCGCAACATGGCGATCCCATCTCTGAGTGGATGGACTTTCGAGCCTGGTTGATCGGACCAGTTCACCGGGATTTCCGCGATGTGATAGCCCCGTTGTCGCGCCACATAGAGCAGTTCGAGATCGAAGCCATAGCCGTCGATAGAGGAGACTCCAAAGAGATCTTGCGCGACAGTCCGGCGGAATAGCTTGAAGCCGCATTGGGTATCGGCGATTCCTCTCAGGCCGCTCCGTTGCACGACAGCATTGAACAGGTTGCCCAAGAGCGTTCGGTGCAAGCGGGCCTTGATGGCATAGTCCGGCAACCGGGAAGCGAGGGCGCGAGAGCCGATGGCCAGGTCTGCGCCTTCCGCCAGGGCCTGCTCGAGTCGGGCGAGTTCCTGAATCGGCGTCGCGCCATCTGCGTCGGTAAAGAGTTGCAGCCGTCCGACGGCTTCTTTCATGCCTCTCCGCACAGCCGCTCCTTTTCCTTGCCTGCGTGGGGTCCGGATCAGTTGAATCTCAGGATCTGAAGCGATCAGGGCTTCCACCAGGGAAGCCGTGGCATCGGTGCTGCCATCGTCCACGACGAGGACTTCGTAGGGTTGGCCCCGGTCGCGCATGTAGGATGTGATAGTTCGAAGATAGGGCAGGATGCGAGCGGCCTCATTATGGGCCGGAATGATGATCGACCATTCGATGGGGTTTGAAGTCTGTTGGCGTGACAGGGGGACCAGCCTTGTTGCGGTGAACCGCGGCGGTGTCAGCTCAAAAACCGGATGACGCACGGTAGCCGAGCTATGGGACGATTGCAAGGGGAGTATGCGCTGGGCTTGACAGATCTGCAGGCGGGGAGCGAACGTATTAATGCAGCGGGGGATATGGTTGATCAGCCTGTCATAGCCGGGAGGTGGATGATGCGTTATATGCTCAAACACATCAGTCTCGCGCTGAGTGCTCTGTTCGTCGCGTCCTGCGCCTTTGCCATTCCGCATGCCAGGATCGGTGATTATGTTTCCTCTGAGCGCAGGGCGGGAGATGAGGCGCTCGCGAGAATCGATCAGTGGCCGCTTCAGGCAGGGCTAGTCGTCTTGTCGGATACGGCTGCGCCAGGGGCTGCGCCGAATTTGCCGGAAGAGGCTCTGGTCCGCCTCGTTGAGAGCCTCCAGTTGGATATTAGCCGGGCGATTCCCGTGACGATAAAAGAACAGATTCCATCCGCCCAGATCAGGCCGAAGTCGCAGGGGGATTGGGCGCAGTTCGCAGAGCTGGGTCGGCAGCGGGGGCTGGACTATCTGGTCCTCCTGGTCGTCTCTAGCACCGAGCAGGAATATCCCGTGACGCTCTTTTTGGGCTGGACCACCCATGCGGAACCTGGATTCCGCCGGGACAACTGGTCGCTCCTGGAATTTGCCCTATTGGACGTGAAGCATCAACAGATCGTGATGCAGGCTGAAGGACGGGGCTGGGCCACCTTGGATTATCCGAGCGCGCCAGGGATCGATCAATGGTATCCGGTGGTCTATCTCCGCCCTCAGGATGAGCGGCGTATCTGGCCCCCGACCTATGCCGGTGCGCCGAATACCTTGCGGGTTGTGTCGTTTGACCAAGCGGCGAAGCGGCTGTTGCTGAAGCTTCAGCATTCCTGGCTCGGGGTAATGGAATTAGAGGCCAAGACCAGAAAAACCGGCTCCTAAAGCGATTCGATCCTAGAGGAGTCGTATGTCCTGTCCCCTTCTGGCTCTGTTTAGTGAGGGCTCGGCGGGGACTATTAGTCTTTGAAGCCCTTGGAAGGGATAGTGTACAATGCGCCGTTTAGCGCATGGTCTCGCGTTGGTTAACCTTGTGGAGGAACGCTGTTATGGTTATGCGGAGTAAGGGGGGGAATGCCCTCGGTCTTATCGCAGCTATCGGTCTGGTTATGAGTACCGTTGCGTTTACTGTCTTGCCGGGGGAGCCCGCAGCGTTTGCCGGGACTCCAGCCGGACTGACACAAGGATTTTCAGAGATCGTCAAGAAGGTCACGCCAGCAGTCGTGAACATTGCGGTGACCGGGGGTGGAGAGGGTGGAGGCAAGGGTCGGAGAGCGCCGTTGCCGCCAGGGCCTTTCGGTGGACCTCCAGGTGAAGAAGCGCCAGGGGGCGAACTCCCGACTCCTCCGCCGATGCCTCCCGGAGGCCATGGCCGCCCCGATCAAAGCGCCGGCTCCGGCGTCATCGTCGATGCGAACGGATTTATCGTGACGAATAACCATGTCGTCGAGGGCGCCACGCAGATTACCGTTACGCTCAGCGACCGGCGCGAATTCAGCGCGAAAGTCGTGGGCACCGATCCGAAGACGGATTTGGCTGTGATCAAAATCGATGCGAAGGACCTCCCGGCCTTAAAATGGGCCGATTATGAGAAATTGCAGGTGGGCGATTTGGTGTTGGCGGTCGGCAGTCCCTTCGGACTGAGCTCCACTGTGACCCTGGGCATCATCAGCGCCTTGGGCCGTGGCAACGTCGGCATCGCGGATTACGAAGACTTCATTCAGACCGACGCCGCCATCAATCCTGGCAATTCCGGCGGGGCTTTGGTCAACATGAGCGGTGAGCTCATGGGGATCAATACGGCCATCTTCTCGCGGACCGGCGGATCCGAAGGGATTGGATTTGCCATTCCCAGCAGCATTGCGGTGGATATCGTCGATAGTTTGCAGAAGACCGGCAAGGTCGTGCGCGGCTGGATGGGCGTCGCGATTCAAGAGATCACGCCAGCCTTGGCCAAGTCGTTTAAGTTGCCGGAACAGCGTAAGGGCGTGTTGATCAGCGATGTGAACGAGAATGGCCCCTCCCACACAGCCGGGATCCGCCGCGGCGATGTGGTGATCGCGTTCAACGGAAAAGAAGTCCAGAACGTGAGTCAGTTGCGCAACCTGGTTGCCCGCACGATGGTCGGCAAGGATGCGCAGGTGAAGATCTTGCGCGACGGCAAGGAACAGACCCTCGCCGTGAAGGTGGCGGAGCGGCCGACGGATGAAATGTTGGCGAAGAAGGAGCCGTCGGCTCCCAAGGAGCAGCCCGAAACGGCGAAGCTGCCTGATAATGTCCTGGCCTCTATCAGAGTGCAGGGGTTGGATGCGGCGACGATGAGCCAATTCAACATCCCGGCGAAGATGACGGGGGTGGTCGTGACGTCGGTCGAGAACGGCGGCGCGGCGGAAGCGGCGGGCTTGCAGCGCGGCGATGTGATTCAGGAAGTGAACCACGAAGTCGTGAAGACGCTCGAGGACTACCAGAAGGCGTCCCGCAAACTGAAGAAAGATGAGTTGGCCGTCCTGCTATTGAGCCGGCAGGGGAATAACCTGTTTGTAGCGGTCAATCCCAAGTAACCAGCATGACGAGAGCCCTGCCTGCCCAGAGACGGGCAGGCAGGGCTTATCATCGGATGAACGGTTCGTATGGCCGACGGTTTGAATTCACTCAATCAGTGGCTGCAAGAGACGATCTTTAAGCCGCTGGAAGATAAGAAGATGCCGGTGATGGAGCACCTCGTGGAGCTCCAGGTCCGGCTGACGCGCGCAGTCATCATTACCGCTCTGGTGTTCGTCGGCACGTTTTTCTACGCCGATACGCTGGTGCAGTGGCTTCGTATCCCTCTCCAGAACATGTTTGTGCCAGGGTCCCTCTCGTGGATGCCGACGGATCTGCCGACCGTGCCCTTCGTGTTTCTCGCGCCGGCTGAAGCCCTGTGGCAAAACGTCAAGGTGGCCGGGCTTTTCGCCCTCGTCGCCGCCACTCCCTATATTTTGCTGGAAGTCTGGCAATTCATCGTGCCAGGCCTCCATGCCCAGGAACGGCGCTTTGTGGCGCCCTTCGTGCTGTTGAGCGCCCTGGCCTTTTACGCGGGGGTGGGCTTTTCCTTTTTCTTCGTGCTGCCCTTCGCGCTGAATTTTTTGGTTTCCTATGGCGTCAACGCCGGGTTCATTCCCCAGATCTCCATTGCCCAGTATGTCGGATTCTCCCTCTGGTTCCTGATGGTCTTCGGGCTGATTTTCGAAGTGCCGCTCGCGATCACCCTCATGGCGAAGCTGGGGTGGGTCGATGCGCCCTTTCTCAAACGGTATCGGAAGTGGGCGCTGTTGGGCTCGTTCATCATTGCCGCCATCCTGACCCCCACGCCAGACCCTTTCAATCAATGTCTCATGGCCCTGCCGATGTATGTGTTCTATGAAGTCGGCATTGTGAGCGCGGGATTTTTCAACAAGAAGAAGCCCGCAGCGGAAGAGCCGGCTGTGCCGGACGTGGCCGCTGCCACGGCGGGAAACGGCAAGGCGGCGGGACTCCCCAATGTGGGAGAGGGCGATTATGTCGGTGTGCCGACAGGCCGTCGGCGATAACAGAAAGACGCAGGTCGGGCGCAACGTTTTACAGAAGGACGATACATGGCTCGTGAACTGAATGTGATTCAACCTCCCAGCTCCGGCGGCAGCGATGCCTGCATCTACATGTGGGCCTGCGCGATTTGCGACGAAAACGAAACTTGCCAGAAGGATAAGGAAGGGCACAGCCGCTGGCTCGTGGCCAAGCGGATGGAGCGGATCGAATACAAAGTGCTCGTCATGAGCAACAAGGGTGGAGTCGGGAAGAGCACCTGCACGACCAACCTCGCCGTGAGCCTCGCCCTCAAGGGTTGGCATGTCGGCATCTGCGACATGGACATCCATGGGCCGAACATTCCGAAGATGGTGGGGGCCGAAGGGCAAAAGCTCAAGATCAGCAGCTCAGGCGGGATCATTCCCTTCCAGGCCTACAACCTGAAAATCGCCTCCATGTCTTTCCTGTTGCAGAACTCGGACGATCCGATCATCTGGCGCGATGCGTACAAGTATGAGTTCATCAATCAGCTGTTAGGCGGAGTCGAGTGGCAGGATCTGAATTTTCTATTTGTGGACTTGCCGCCAGGGACGGGGAACGAATCGGTCACGACCATCGACCTGCTCGGCAATGTCAGTGGCGCCGTCATCATTACGACGCCGCAGGAAGTGGCCTTGCTGGATTCCCGCAAGTCGGTCACGTTCTGCAAGGACAGCGAAGTCCCGATCATCGGGATCGTCGAAAATATGAGCGGGCTGGAATGTCCCCATTGTCATAACCACATCGATGTGTTCCGCAAGGGCGGCGGCGAAGCAGCGGCACAGGATATGGGCGTGCCGTTTCTCGGCCGCATCCCGCTCGACCCCGATGTGGTGATTCAGTCCGACGCAGGGGAGCCCTTCGCGATGTTCAATTCGGACTCGGCGACAGCCGCCTGTTATCACGACATCGCCAATAAGGTCGAAGCATTCTGCAAGAAGAGCGGGTCGCTCGTGAAAATTGCGCCCCGACAGGCGCACTGATGGAGGAGAGACCGTGAAGGCCACAGACGCGACAGAGGGGCTCACACAGCTACAGGAAGCGCAGCGGATCGTCTTGGCGTCCACGCCGACTCTGGGCCTGGAGAAGATTTCGATCCTCGATGCGCTCGGTCGTGTCTTGGGCGAGGACATCGTGGCGGAGCGGGATAATCCACCCTGGAACAACAGCGCGATGGACGGGTTTGCGGTGCGCTGGGAGGATATCAAACAGGAACAGACGATTCAGAAGCCTGTGACGCTCACGGTGATCGAGGACGTGCC
>CAMDPZ010000078.1 GCA_945905765.1 Nitrospira lenta | reverse complement strand
TTCTGCCGCCGTACGAATCACTCACAGTAGTCCTTATGGCGGTGTGGCGCGTGCCGCAACCTGTGCCGCCATCCTCGCACGGCTTCAAGAGTTGAAACACAGGAATCGGGAGTTGTTCTTTCGTCTGGAGTGGTCTGTCTGGTTCGTCTGGTCTGTCTGATCGATGGGGCCGCGCGCTGAGCGGGACTGGCGAGACGGAAGAAACGGTCTATCTGGTTCGTCCGGTCTGTTTGGTCTATCTGGTTGGCCGGACTGAAGACCTCACCAGAAGGACCAGACAGACCAGATAGACTAGACAGACGAGATAGACCGGATAGACCAAACAGACGAGATAGACCGGATAGACCAAACAGACGAGCCCGCGCGCCTGTTGCGCGCGCATAGGACCGGATCGGCTCGTGACGAATTTGGCGGTAGAGGGAAGGATTGTTTGGGGCACAAATTTTTCGGGCTGTTGCTCAAAATTATCAAATGGCCGCTGGCGCTCTGGATCGCGGCGTTTTTCCCGGCCCTTGCGATTGAGTGGTGGGAATCGCTCATCACGGCGCTGGCTGCATCTGAACGGCTAGCGTATTTCTTTCTGGGGCTCGTCGCCTATGGGGGGCTCTGGTGGACCGTCCTTCGCAAGACCTCGCTGACATGGCTCAGCACGCTGGAGCATGAATTCACTCATTGTCTCTTTGCCTGGGCCACCGGTAATCGCGTAACAGGTTTCAAGGCGACGTTTCGGGGTGGGGGCCATATGACCTATCGAGGCACCCCGAACTGGCTCATCCAGGTTGCCCCCTACTTTTTCCCCACGGTCACGATTGGCTTGCTCGTAGGACTCTACCTGAGCGATCTCGCCCTGGAAGGCTGGATGCTGTCGGCCCTCGGCGCGTCCGTCGCGTATCACGCCACCTCAACCTGGACGGACATCCATCCAGGGCAAACCGACTTTCACGATGCCGGCCGGGTCTTCTGCCTTTTGTTTTTGCCGGGCGTCAATCTGTTCCTCTACTCGACCGTGCTGAACATTGTGGCAACCGGGCAGCTCACCATCCTGGCAAGTCTCCACCGTATACTCGGGTCGGATTGGACCCTGCTCCATTGGGCGATGCGCTAAGGGGACAATGAGCGAAGCAGAAATGGGGATGGTCGTTAACGACACCGCATGGTGTCGTGTGTAGGGGAACGGCGCTGCGCCAGGTGGTGGCCCGATATGTTGGAGCAATTGACAACACGTTGATGTGTTGGTACTATCTCCAACATGAGGGCTGTTCTGCTGATTCGCCGGCGAGTCGTGCTTGCTCCCGATGCCTTCGTCGACATGGCGGTGTGGCGCGTGCCGCAACCTGTGCCGTCATCCGCGCACGACTTCAAGTACCGGCTGGCCTACATTGTCGCCGGCACATGTGTGCTGCGGTACGACAACGAACGTCATAAAGGTGATCACCGGCATGCTGGCACGGTGGAAGCGCCATATGCGTTTTCGACGCCGGATCAATTGATGGCCGACTTTTACGCTGACATTGTGAGGTGGAATGATGAAAACGGTCGTTCTTGAAGTGCGGTCGCTGAAAGACACGCTCGCTGACGCCTCGCGAACCATGAAGACAGGCCGTGCTGAGCGCGCGGCACATATTGGTTTCGCCACGCCCGAGTTGCTGTGGCAGGTGCTCACGGCCAAACGCTGGGAGCTGCTTAAAGCCCTCTGCGGGGCAGGCCCGGTCTCAATTCGTGAGGTGGCGCGGCGTGTCGGTCGCGACGTCAAGGCTGTGCATGGTGATGTCACGGCACTGCTGGATGCCGGCATACTCATCCGCCCCGCGGACGGTGGAATTGAATTTCCGTACGACGCCGTGAAGGTTGAGTTCGTCCTGCAGGCAGCCTAGCTGGGGGGGGGCGAGAGGCCACGGCTGGTGACCGCATATCCACTAGCGCAGGATGCAGCACAAGTCCGCTCCGTCGGGCAATGAGAAATTGCCCATGCCCGCGAACTCGCTTCGCGATAACTGAACATCCTCGCGCCCACTCGAATCCCCTAAACAAAAAAATGAGCCGGAAGACTTTTTTCGACGGAGTGGTCGTGGCTCTTCTATCCCGGACGTTTAACGAGCTTCTTGGGTAGACTGGAACGGACGGTTCCATAGCGTCGCCCGCGAGGAGCTTGCCGCACCGTGACTTCGACATCCTGGCCTAACATGGACAGGAAATGAACCAGACGTTCGACGGAGAACCCGGCCATCTGGCCGGCGAGGAGCTTGGAGACCTTGGCTTGATCAATGCCGAGTTGGGTTGCCGCTTCCGCCTGCTTCCAGCCTCGGCCTTTGATCGTCTCCTGGAGCGCCTGCAGTAAACTGCTTTTCAGAATCAGCTCCGCGGACCGCTCTTCCGAAAACCCTAGATCTCGAAAAATATTTCCACTGCCTTTTGTCACCGTGGCACGTTTCATACGCCTTCCTCCCTTCGCCACTTGAGCAGATCGGCATAGCGGCTCTGTCCGAGTGCTAGATCCGCCCGCGCTGTCTTCTGTGAGCGCTTTTCAAATACATGGAGCACGTACACGGCTTCTTCGAACTTGGCCACATAGAAGACTCGATAGGCCCCGCTTTCATCCCTGACCCGAATTTCCCGGACTCCAGATCCGACCGTCGGCATCGGTTTCCAATCATCCGCTTCTTTCCCCTGCTGGACTTTGAATAACTGGAAGCCAGCCGATTCTTGTGCGCTATCCGGAAGATCGCGAATATCCTCCCGTGACGTTCCGACAAAATGAATCGGCTTCATCCCGCACCTCTACGCGGCCATCCAGGGCTATGTTATGCTACATTTGGCATATACGCAAGAGACGCGCTACATGCAGATCGGTAGAGCATTCCAGGACTTTCGAGGCTCAACGACTGGACTCGCAGGACTGACCGTTTGCGGCCACGCGGGCAAACCAGCCCACCCCTCACATCTCTTGTCCGTCTCGTCTGTCCCGTCTGTCTTGTCGATCGGACTAAAAACACAACCAGAGAGACTAGAGGAGCGCACTTTACTTACTTGGCCGAGGCCAGCGCGTTGGTGATGAGGGCCTGCGCTTCGTTTTGAATCTGCTTCAGATGGTCTTTCCCGCGGAAGCTTTCGGCGTAGAGCTTGTACACGTCTTCTGTACCGGAGGGGCGGGCGGCGAACCAGCCCTGCTCTGTTACAACTTTCAATCCACCAATAGCCGCGCCATTGCCTGGAGCCGTCGTCAGTTTCGCGAGGATGATGTCGCCAGCCAATTCTGAGGCCTGCACCTGATCCGGCGAAAGTTTCGACAGAACGATCTTCTGCTCCGGCGTCGCGGCGGCATCGATTCGTTCGTAGACCGGCTCTCCCAGTTCTTTGGTTAGATCCTTGTACAGTTCGCCTGGATCACGGCCAGTCCTGGCCATCATCTCCGCTGCCAATAAGTTCATGATGAGGCCGTCCTTGTCGGTGGACCAGACCGCGCCATCGCGGCGGAGGAAGGAGGCTCCGGCGCTTTCCTCTCCACCGAACCCGAGCGAGCCGTCCAACAATCCCTTCACAAACCATTTGAACCCGACCGGCACTTCGACCAGCTTGCGTCTGAGCTTGGCCGCGACCCGATCGATCAGGCTGCTGCTCACCAGCGTTTTGCCGATCGCGGCGTCCGGCTTCCAGTCCGGACGATTGGCAAAGAGATAGGCGATCGAGACGGCCAGATAATGGTTGGGGTTCATCAGGCCGGACGAGCGGGTGACGATGCCATGTCGATCATTGTCCGCATCGTTGCCGAAGGCGACATCGAAGCGATCCTTCAGCGCAATGAGATTAGCCATGGCAAAGGGCGAGGAGCAGTCCATGCGGATCTTGCCGTCCCAATCGAGCGGCATGAACCGGAACGTCGGATCGACAGCTGGATTCACCACCTCGAGGTTCAACCCATACCGTTCCGCGATCGGCTGCCAATAGGCCACCCCGGCTCCACCAAGCGGATCGACGCCGAGTTTCAATCCGGCTGATCGCAGCATCTCCATATCGATGATCTGCGCAAGGTCCCCGATGTAGGTCCCGAGGTAATCATGGGGCTTGGTCGTGGCGGCCCGTCTAGCGCGAGCGTAGGGGAGGCGCGCCACTCCATGGAGATCCGCCTTCATTAGGGCATTGGCCCGGTCCTCGATCCACTTTGTGACCGCTGTGTCAGCCGGGCCACCATGAGGCGGGTTGTACTTGATGCCGCCGTCTTCAGGGGGATTATGCGACGGGGTGATGACGATGCCGTCGGCCAGGCCGGAGCTTTTGCCACGGTTGTAGGTAAGGATGGCATGGGAGATGACGGGAGTCGGGGTATAGCCTCCGTCCCGGTCCACCATGACCAGGACGCCATTGGCCGCCAGCACCTCAAGGACGCTGGCAAAGGCCGGTTCCGACAGGGCATGGGTATCCATCCCCAGATAGAGGGGCCCGGTGATGTTCTCTCGCTTGCGATATTCATAGATCGCCTGCGCGACCGCGACGATATGGACTTCGTTAAAGCTGCGCTTAAAGGAGGTGCCTCGATGGCCGGAGGTGCCAAATGTAACGCGCTGCTCGCGCAGGTTCGCATCAGGCTTCTCGGTGTAATAGGCCGTGATGAGACGAGGGACATTGACCAGCATCGACGGAAGCGCCGGCTGACCGGCAAGAGAATGGTTGGCCACGGGAGGATCCTCTGGTTCAGCTGAAAATGTATCACCTGCGCGCTGCGGTTCCGGACAGTACCTCTTTGCAGGAGGATGATCAACTCAGGGACGAACCTGCCGGCTTCCTGGCTGCAATCGCTCGTTGGCTATTGACCGACAGGGGGCAGAAGAGTAAAGGTGCAGAGGCAAAGCCTGGCGATCGACCAATGAGTTTACATAATAGTTCTTATCAGACGTAAGAGATTTTCCATTTATGTCCCTTGAACTGCTGAACCGCATCCAACATGAGCTGTCGATAACCAGTAGCGCCATCCATGAAACCGTGCTGGCCATCGCCGAGCGAGTCAATCGCAAGGTGCAGGTGCTGCGCCTCCATAGCCAGGCAGCCCAGCTGCTGCGCCAGATCGAACAGATCCACAGTGAGCTCGGCAGCCAGATTGCCTCGCTCGCCTCCCGCCGAATTCCGTTCAGTTCCACGTCACTCGTTCCACCCGATCAATTGGAACAGCTCATCAGCCAGGCCGGCCAACGTATTCAACAGCTCAAGCATCTGCTGGCCACCGTCGACGGTCAGATCCGCGAGCTCCGGCTGGAAACGATCCACCATGAGCTCCTGACGCTGCAACAGGATTTGAGCCTTCGCGCCTCGGCCCTTGAACGGTTCCCGGTCATCCAAGGCTCATCCGTCATCGGAAAAACTCTGGTTGAGATGGGGCTGCCTGCATCGGTCCGTCTGGTGACCGTCATTCGCGGGCCCTTTCTCGTGCCTCCCGAAGAGGCCCTTGCGCTCCGCCCAGGCGATGTGGCGGTGATGATCGGGCCGCAGGCAGACCTTGCGCTGGTGGCCTCATGGTTCACGCAGACGCGGCACACCAAACCTGCCTAAGCGGCAAGACGAGCCCCCTCTCCTTGCGGTACAATTCTCACAGGAGGAACTGGATCATGCGTACGTGGCACATCCTCATCTGCCTCGGATTCCTGGCCTGGCAGGGCGCCCAGACAGCCTGGGCCGCGTCGGCTGTGGAGCCGGTCGCGCTCAAGTCCAGCGACTCACCGGGCCTCCGCCTCCTGGAAGAAATTCAAACCGTCATTACCGACCTGGCCGAATCGGCCAAACCCTCCGTCGTGAATCTCATTCCCCTCTCCGGGCCGGGACGGGGTCGGGATCTTGCTCAAGAGCGCCTGCCCAATGCCTCAGGCTCAGGGTCCGGAGTCGTCATCGATCCTAACGGATACATCGTCACCAACAATCATGTGATCGGCGAAGCGACGGAAATTGAAGTCCGTTTTTCCGACACGTCCAAACTGATCGCGCAGGTCGTCGGCAAAGATCAGGATACGGACTTGGCCGTCCTCAAGGTGACCGCCTCTCATCCTCTCTCCAGCGCCAAGTTCGGCGATTCGTCCGGCGTGCGCGTCGGCCAATGGGTGCTCGCGGTGGGGAACCCCTTCGGACTCGATCGGACCGTCACGCTCGGCGTGGTCAGCGGGATCGGCCGGGAGAACATCAATCTCTCGCGCTATGAAAACTTCATTCAGACGGATGCCTCCATCAATCCCGGCAACTCGGGCGGCCCCCTCTTCAATCTGCGCGGCGAAATCATCGGCATCAATACCGCCATCATCAACTTCGCCCAAGGGATCGGCTTTGCCATTCCCTCCAACATGGCCAAACACGTCATTCAGCAATTGATCGCGCAAGGGCGGGTGACGAGAGGCTGGCTGGGCGTCGGCATCCAACCGCTCACGGTGGAGCTGGCGCGCAAATTCGGCGTGAAAGAAAACGAGGGGGTCCTGATCAACGAAGTCTTCGAGAAGGACCCGGCTGCGGCAGCCGGCATCAAGCCTGGCGACATCCTCACCCGCATCGACGGCACCGTCATCGACACACCCAGCCGGCTGTCGCGAGTCGTGGCAGGCCTGCTCCCCGGGGCCACGGCCAAAGTTGAAATCGTCCGCGATCAGCAGCGTCTGGTGCTGGACGTTGCCCTCATCGAACGCCACGACCACGCCGTCACGACCTCCCTGCCCCAGACCCGCACCGAGGTGAAACTCGGACTCGACGTGCAGGATCTGACGACAAGTCTCGCCGACAAATTCAAACTGCGGGAAAGCCGCGGGGTGCTCATCGCCAAGGTGGAGCCTGGCAGCCTCGCCCAAGCGGAAGGGCTGCATGAGGGAGACCTGATCAAGGAAGTGAACCGCGTGGATGTGGGATCGGTCGGAGAATTCAGCCATGCGGTTTCGAAGGTCCGGCGCGGCGACACCATCCTGCTCCGCGTGCTGCGAGAAAGCCGCGCGTTCTACGTGGTGCTGAAATCGACCGAGCCCTGACGGATCGCCTCGCCGCTTGCCCCTAGCTCGTCAGCCAGCCTTGGTCGGCAAAGCTGACATAGGTCCCATCGCCGACGACCAGATGGTCCAGCACCTGAATCCCCAAGAGCTGTCCCGCCGACACCAACCGCGCCGTCAACACGCGATCCTCCTGGCTCGGCGTCGGATCGCCACTGGGATGGTTGTGCAAGAAGATCACCGCCGCCGCGGATTCTTTGACCGCGAGTGTGAACACTTCTCTCGGATGGACGATGCTGAGCGTCAAACTGCCGGCCGATACCGTCGCGTCACGCAAGATGGCATGTTTGGCATCCAGCAAGACCACTTTAAAAATTTCATGGCGGAGATCGCGCAACGCGGGATGATAATGGGTGAAGAGCTCGCGGGTCGAGGTGATCTTGGTGCCTTTCGTTAAAGGACCAGCCAGGGCCCGCTTCCCCAACTCCAGCGCCGCCTTCAGTTGCGCCGCTTTGGCTGTCCCGACACCTGGCACGGCACAGAGCTCCTCAATGCCACAGTGGGCAAGCCCTGCTACCCCTCCCAGCCGATCAAGAATGTCCATTCCGACCTGGACCGCTGAACAACGGTGCCGCCCGACTCGAAGGAGAATGGCGAGCAGCTGCGCGTCGGTCAATGCCTGGGAACCTTGAGCCAATAATCGTTCACGTGGCCGTTCCGTTTCGGGCCATTGCGCAATCCCTTGCCCCACTTTCTTGCTCGCCATAGTGACCCCCTGCACAAAAAGTGACACTCCGGACGTTTTTGGACTGGCGCTAGTCCCCTTCCTGCCTACTCATGACAAATACGTATAGCCTAACCTGTTGAAATTACGTACATCGGTTAATTGGCGCAGGTTTTGCTTTAACACGTTGGCAGCAGTACACATCACAACCGGGGAGGATTCGATGGGATGTCCAAAATGCCAAGGTCTCATGATGTTGGAGCGGTTCTCAGACTTCTTTTTGATATTTTACGCCTGGAAGTGCATTAACTGCGGCGCGATCATCGACCGCACCATTTCGAATAACCGGCGGAAGAGCTTGGCCGTGCAGGAACCCCAGGCAGTGGCGACCCGCTAAGACCATCGCGATTCGTCTTCCGCTGGTCGCCACTCATGGTCGCCGTAATGATGCGTCGACCGCACGGCCCCTCATGCCGCCGCATCGCCAGGCGGCATTATAAGCAGCCCCTCAAAAGTCGTCAAAACGCTTCCATTTCTCACGCCAGCTCCTCGTGACCAGCCGCATCAGCGCGCCGGGTAAATCCCGCAAATCTTCGCCACAGCAGTCACCTTGACCCCTTCAAAAACGCTATGTTAGAGTCAGTTGCTCCTGAAATGCCTCTCACCTGAAATTATGCGCATCATTGCCGGATCCCACCGAGGCCGACGCCTCAGTGGACCAGAAGGGACGGCTCTCCGCCCCACATCAGATAAGGTTCGTGAAGCCCTCTTTTCGATTCTAGGGCCTCAGGTGATTGGAAGTCGCTTTCTGGATTTGTATGCCGGCACAGGAGCCGTCGGAATTGAAGCCTTAAGCCGTGG
>CAMDPZ010000077.1 GCA_945905765.1 Nitrospira lenta | reverse complement strand
CGGACCGATTCCACTTCTTCGAGACAACGGAACCTGGCTCGCTGCAGGTCTTTCTCCGTGAGACCCGCCCTCTTCCATCTGGTCGATCCACCCACTCCCGAGGCCCAGGTTGAGAGCCGCTCGAAGAGCATCGCTCCCATCGTAAAGGTAAAGGCCGCATGGAGAATGCCTCTGAATGGGCGCAGGCTGCGGCGCCAGGGGGAATAGAAGACTTGCTGGTTGCGATCGCCCTGATACATGACGTACTTGCGCAATAACAGATTCAGGTGGTGATGGCTGTTCTCGTGAATCAAATCGTCGACCAGGTCGAGATTGTCCCGATCGAAACAGTTGATGAACGACAAGCCCGGCCTGTGGCGATAGCTGAAGCTCACGACGCCCTTGGCCTTGAGCGGGACGATCCGGGTGGTGAGGAGCGACAGGACCCCATGCCCTTCTGGCCAGGCCTCTTGAATGGTCGTCCAAGCCCGATTGATGCGCGTCACTTGCGTAGCTGACGTGGCAGCCACGGTCTTGGGCTGGCGGTCCTTTCCATAGACGAGCGTCGGCCCGACTGTGATGGGCCCTGCCTCCACCTCGATAGCCACGGTCGGCGTCCGGTGCTGCCAGCTCCAGTCCAGCCGGTGGCCTCTCATCGTGCAGAGGGGCGTCACGGTTCGCCCGATCTTTACGGACAGCTCATGCGGACGCACGAGCAACGTCGCCAAGCCGGCTGACTGCTTGAGCGCTCGCTTCACCGAGGAAGGCGCCTCGTAACTATCGCCGCCCAGCCCCATGGCCATCGTGCCCAAGGTCTCTGCCCGTTCGACATTGCCTCCGAGCTGGATCGCGACGTTCCAGGAGGGAATCTTGTGAGCCTCGCACCAGAGCATCGGAAGGCCCGGCACGAGACAAAGCGACTCCTGCGTCAGCTCCTGCGTCAGCCTCTTGCACAGTTGGTTCAGCCTCCGTTCGAGTCCCGAGGCCTGGGCAATCCCTCGCGGGAATAGATCGTCCAGATAACTGTTCTCGAAAAATTTCTCCTGGCACTCGGCAAATAACTGAGCCGCAAACTCGGGCGCATCCTGCTCCTCCCGAATCTGCTGCAATAAGTCGATAAAATAGACCAGGTCGTTCAACGCTTCGATCCAGCCGACCACTTTCCAATGGGCATAGGCATCCCGGTCGAGCGATCGCCCGAGATACCGGAAGTAGGCCACCGGCAAAGACAAAGACGTCGCGACGTCTGCATATTGATTTTCCAAATCCAGACAGAGATCGCCCAGGAGCCGTTTCATCGACAGACGAAATTCTCCTCGGAGGCGAACGAGCAGGGACTGATCGAGTAACGGCATGGACAGACAGGCTCCAGGGTGAAGGAGTCAGACTGTACCGGAGCAGAAGGCCCGCTGCAAGAATAGATCAGAGCCAGGTCTGCGCGATGGCTTGCGTGTTTTATCGGCGAATCGTACAGTGCAGGCGCTCGCTCACCAAAGAAGCCGTCGGAGACCTATCGTGGCATTGACCGCAGCAGAAATTGGAGAGGTGGTGGCTGAACTGGCCCCTGCCTTGGCCGAAGGTTGGATTCAAAAGATCCAGCAGCCGACGGAGCGCGCGGTCCTATTGGAAATCCGCACTCCCGGACGGACGCACCGGCTCCTCCTCTCCTGCCACCCGGAGACAGCCCGTCTCCACTTCACCACGGAAGCCTTTCAGAATCCACCGACTCCGCCTCCCTTCTGCCAATTTCTCCGCGCCCACCTGCAAGGAGCACGCATCGACAAGATCGAACAGGTTCACGGGGACCGGATCGTCCACCTTGCCCTGAGCACCAAGGAAGGTCCCTGCACCTTGGTCGCAGAGCTGACAGGCAAAACCTCGAATCTCCTCGTCCTCGATGAGGCGGGCCTGATCCGGCGAGACCTAAATGGGACCAAGGATCTGGCGGGTCGGTTGTATGTTGCGCCAGTCCTTCCTCGTCGGGACAAACCTGTCACAGCCCTGCCTCGATTCAGCCGAGACAGCCAGGCATCGCCATTTCCCCTCTCCGCTGCCATCGAGGCCCATTACCACAAGGCCGAAGCCACGTCCGGCATCGAAACCGCACGGAACGCCAGGGCCGGGATACTCAGAAAATCCATCAAGAAACTCCGCCGCCGTATCGGAGCCTGGCACGAAGACCTCGCGAAAGCAGAGAAATACAAAACCTACGCTCGCTATGGAGAGCTCATCAAGGCGAACCTCGGAACCATCCGCAGGGGCCAGACCGATGTGACTCTGGTGGATTATTTCAATGAGGAGCTGCCCAGTCTGACGATCCCCCTCGACCAGACCAAAACTCCCCAGGGCAATATGGACGACTACTTCAAAAAACACCGGAAGCACCTGGCAGCAGAGCGGGAGTTACGGCCTCGCATCATCGAGGGAGAAAAAGAATTGGCCACGCTGCAACAAGAATTGGCCTCTATTGAGCAGAGCACCTGGCAGCCACCGGAGCGCGCGCAGCCGGCCCTGCGAGCGAGACCCCTCGCGCGGGCCGGACGAGAAAAGGGCAAGCAGGAACAACGGCAAGGCCCCTTCCGCCGCTTCACCTCGTCGGACGGGCTAACGATTTATGTCGGGAAAAATGCGAGGGAGAACGACGAACTGACGTTCGGCTTGGCCAAGAGCGACGACCTCTGGCTCCATGCCAGGGGCACGCCAGGCTCCCATGTGGTGGTGCGCCTCGAAAAGGGAGCGGAGATACCTCCGGAGACTCTCCGAGATGCGGCGACGCTGGCCCTGCTCTACAGCGATCTCAAAAAAAGCGGAAAGGGCGACGTCATCTATACCCGCCGCAAGTGGGTCAAGAAAGCCAAGGGCCAGGCGCCTGGCGCCGTGACCGTCACTCAAGAGAAGTCTCTCTTCGTCTCACTCGACAAGATACGGCTGGCAGGATTAAAAGATCGATCAGACGCGCGGTAAGCCCCTCAGAGAGGCTTCACTTTTCCCTGAAACATTCACGCATGTTCGGTCATAAACCAGCCGGCGATTGAGAGCCTTCGATGCTCGCCTGCGACTTGATCCACCCGGCAGACCCGATGGAAGCGAGGCACGGTGAACATCACGAGAGAACCGGGCCTGGGCTCGATACAATGGGTCACCTCAAGGTCCGGCTGATCGGAGGCATGCACCTTCCGCTTGCGATAGATGATCAGCTCTCCGCCCCAATCAGACTGCCACTCATCATGAAAATAACTCACCAACGCGAGACGGCGGCGCGGCGCCGCGACCCCCTCCACCGCATAGCCCTGGTCCGTATCGTCATGGGTCAAGAGGCAATCGCCCGCCGCATAGGAATAGTAACTGAACCCGACATGGCGGCCGACGATATCGGGGAAGGACTCCATATAGGACTGAATGCAGGGCAACTGTAGCCGCGACATCAAATGCTGGCCTTGAGCCCGGTCTATTTCCGCCTTCGCCCAGTTTCCGGCATTCGGAAAATCTTCCCGGACCTTCGGCAGATCGGACAGACTCTTCCAGGCCGCCTGATGCATCCCCTCGCGGAAGAACTGCCGCTCTTCCTTCGACCAAAAATTTTCGACGACCAGCACAGGATTCTTATGGAAGGAAAATGACGAAAGATCGGCCAACGAGACCGGACCGGACATCGACTCCATTCGAGTGTTCACCAAACTCCTCCTGACAAATGGGGCCGGATAGGTTCAGCACTCGCCACCTCATCGCATCCCTCACTCGGTTGATCGGCTAAACTGGCCGCAAAAAGGGGGCTGCTATCATGACGATAACAGCCCCCTGTCTATTCGCGCCTAAAAACTAGTAGCGATCGCGCTTGCCGCCGCCCGCGCCGCCACGGCCACCGCCGCCGCCAAATCCGCCGCCGCCAGTGCGAGGCTCCTGGGGCCGCGCTTCATTGACGGTCAAGGTCCGGCCACCCATCTCTGCGCCGTTGAGAGCGGCAACGGCCGCCTGTGCTTCTGCATCCGAAGACATCTCAACAAAGCCGAAGCCGCGTGACTGCCCCGTAAACTTATCCGTAATGATCCGCGCTGAAGCGACGGAACCATGTCGCCCGAACAGATCACTCAACTCCTGCTCAGTCGCCGAATAGGGTAACCCACCAACATAGATCTTTGAACCCATCTGGGGTTTCTCCTTTGAGTATGATGATATTGTCTTGGGCTCGAGGGACGGGGGAAGGAGCGGGCCAAAGACGCAAAGGACATGGCGAATTAGGTCTGACTTCCGACGAGACTCTCGGCCAAGGCAACATCGATGCTGCAGGCCTGTTTATTTCGCGCCACCTTACCGCCAGGCCCCTGCGAGAAGGCATGAATAGGCTAGCATAGGATTCTTGAACATGGCAATCCGCCGACTTTCAGGACGCTGAAAAAGTCCGCCAGCTTCGTTCTCGCATCGTCCAGACCCTCAACGTACCCTAAAGAGTACGCCTCGGCTCTTCGCTCGCTGCAGCCTTGCTGGACGAACTTTTTGAGCATTCCTGCCAAACTGGCCACCTCACTCCCCGATGCGGACGAGCAAGCCCCGTTCCCGGCAGAACTCGAACATCCAATGGAACAGGGCGACGACCAGACTGAGACAAACCACATTCAAAGCAGTCGCCCAGGCAAGATGCGCAACTGGCGAGACTGTCGCATTGAGCACAGCGCGCATCCCTTCAAAAACATGGGTGGCTGGATTCATCCAGGCAATGGCCTGCAGCCAACCTGGGAGCACCTCGATCGGGTAAAACACGCAGGAAATAGGCTGAAATAGAAACACCATGCTCCAGGCCAGCACTTCCGCTTCCTGGCCAAAGCGCATAATGAGGGCCGTGGTCAAGACCCCGATGATCCAGCCCGTCATCACGAGATTCAAGACGAACGGAATCAGCCAAAGCCCGATCACGAAAATATTGTACGAATAGAAGAGCCCCGCACAGACAACCATCACCACAGAAACCGCCGCCACCTTAAAGGCACTCATCACCATCGTCGCGGCCAGAAACTCGCTCGGCTTAAGCGGACTGGCGAACAAGTTCATCAGATTCCGCGCCCAGAGCTCCTCCAGAAACGAAATTGTCACCCCCTGCTGCGCGCGGAACAGCACATCCCATAAAATTAAGGCCCCCAGAAAAAACGTGACTGCTCCCGGGATCTGCCCCTGGAATTTCATGAGATAAACCGTAATGAACCCCCAGATGACTAGGTCAAGAAAGGGCCAATAGAAGATTTCCATCATCCGCGGCAAACTCCGCCGATATAGGTACAAATGCCGCGCGACCAGCGCATAAATCCGATGGAATTTCATAATAATCAGCCGGAACGTCAGTAAGTCAAAAGTCGTCAAGTCGTTCAGCAGCCAGAGGACTTGATGACGTGATGACCGTCGACGGTTTCCTACTCCTCCCGCGCCAACTTCACAAACACTTCTTCCAAATCCGCCTGCCCGAACCGCGCCACAATCTCCTGCGCCGTCCCCTCCGCCACGATTTTGCCACGCTGGAGGAAGATGATCCGGTCCGTCATCTCTTCCATCTCATGCATATTGTGCGATGAATAGAGCACGCTTAAGCCGGAGACGCGCCGCTCCTCCTTGAGGAAGCTCCGGATCTTTTGCGCAATATCGGGATCGAGGCTCGCGGTCGGCTCATCAAGGAACAGAATCTTCGGTTCGGTCAGAAAGGCCTTCGCCAGCCCGAGCCTGGCGCTCTGACCGGAAGACAGTTTGCGCGTCACTTTATGGCGAAACTCCTCCATCTCCAGCTGCTTCACAATGGCATCGATTCGTAATTGAATCTGAGGCAGCCCATAGAGCCTCGCCATCACCCAGAGGTTCTCCTCCACCGTCAGCGCTTGCGGCAGGGAGACATAGGTCGAAGAAAAGTTTACTTGCCGGAGAATGGCCTCGCGATCCGTCTCCAAATCCCGTCCGAACATCTGAATGGAGCCGGAGGTCGGCTTCACCACTCCGAGCAACATCTGAATGGTCGTGGTTTTTCCGGCCCCGTTTGGACCCAGCAACCCCAAAATCTCTCCCGGCCTGAGATCGAAGGAAATGTCGTTTACGGCGGTAAAATCGCCGAACTGTTTTATGAGATGTTGAACCTGCAGGACGGGTCTGGGTGTAGGCATAGGAATCAGCGAATCAGTTGAAGAGCAGGGCGTTGCCGATTTTATCAGGGAGATGGCAGGTTTCACATTTCCGGCTCACGACCTTCCCCTCATGCTCAGTCTTCCCGTCGTGGCAGCGGAAACAATCCGTGAGGGCTCTGGTCCGTAAATACGAACCTTCCGGATGGTCGGGGTACCAGGGTTTCTCGTCGGCCGACACATGCCCCCGCGGCAGGACAGTCGGATAGCCCTTGATCGGCCGTTCATGCACGACCGACGAATGGCAAGTCGTGCAACCCTCGCCCTGGCTTCGCTTCGCAAAGGCCTCGATATGTTTGCGATGGCTCATGATCAGACCCACCTCTTTGACCGGCGAAGGCAGATCCCGCGGGGCCACTTCGGAGACCCGCAGAATGTCTCGATGGCAGCCCAAACAGACAGAAGAATCGACTTTCGCTTGCAAGTTGTGCGGATCGGTGGGGCTGCCGAACAAGTAGATCGCCACATCCTTCGTCCCGGCCCAGGCCTTATCCTGGAGCCAGCCTTCGAGGCCGGGCCGCACATGGCAGGCCACACAGGTCACCTCCCGATGCGAGGATTTCGTCCAACTCTCATAGGAAGGCGCAATGGTATGGCAACTGGCACAGAAAGTCGGATGATTCGTGACAGGAATGGCCACCGCGCCCAGCACGATCGCGCCGAGGGTCAGGGCCAATAGGATGGTCACTTTAGGCTTCCAGTTCATGCTCCGAATGGAAACGGGGTTTGGGGAATTGCTTCATGATCAAGGCTGCCACGCCTGCGACATCGTCCAGGCCGAACAGGGGCACGGACAAATCAATCGGCTTATCCGATACCACCGCCAGCAACCCTTCATGAGACACGGGAATTTCGCCGACTGCCTCGCGAATGATGACGATCTTCGGATAGCCTTCGTGCTTCCACCCTTCGGCAATGATCAAGTCATAGCTGGAATCGAGGAACGAGTCCCGGACTGCCTCGACGCTCATCGGATCAGACACATCGGCAAACATCGCCATGCTACCCTTGGAGAGCACCATCACGCTGCTCGCTCCGGCCCGCTTATGGCGCCAGCTGTCCTTTCCTTCGGTGTCAAGATCGAAGCCATGCCCGGCATGTTTCACCGTCGCCACCTTGTAACCGGCCCGAACCAATTCAGGAATCACCCGCTCGATCAACGTGGTTTTCCCGCTGTTCGAGCGGCCAACAAACGACAGGATAGGTACGGGCATACAACAGAATCCTTCACTAGACATGGCACATCAATAACGTGGCACGGCTTCAGCAACAGGAGAGATGAGGCTCACTCGCCTGCGCTGGGCCTGCATGGTTCGCCCACACTTCGCTGGACAACAATTGAACCGAGACCAGGTCGCCGGGGTTGACCCGTTCGACTTCGACCGGAATATCGATCAGGCAATTGGCCTTCACCATGGAGGTCAAAATTCCGGACCCCTGCGGGCCGGTGGTTCGCACTTTAAAAACTCCCGCTTCCTGCGTGAGCACCCCGCGCAAGAAGTGGCGCCGATCCGTCCGCTTGGAAAACTTTTCCTCGAAGAGCGCCTGCACGACCAGACGGCCATAGTGCCGACGTCCACTCATTTTCAACATCGCCGGCCGCACCAGCTGCTCGAACGTCACCATGGAGGAAACGGGATTCCCCGGCAGGCCAAAGGCCAGCTTGCCCTGAATCTTGCCGAACGCGAGCGGCTGCCCCGGCCTGATCGCCAGCTTCCAGAAGTTCATTTCTGCCCCGAGCTCATGGAACACCGTCTTTGTGAAATCGTAATCGCCCATCGAGACGCCGCCGGACAGGACCAGAATGTCCGCCGTCACTCCATGTGAAATCTTTTCCTTCAAGGCCGTAGGCGTGTCCCGCGCGATCCCCAGCAAGAAGGGAATGCCGCCCGCTTCTTGGACTGCGGCTGCAATCCCATAACTATTGGAGTTGATGATTTTTTCTTCGCTGAACCGCTCGTCTAAATCCGCCAATTCGTCGCCGGTCGAGAGGATCGCCACCCTGGGCTGTTGATAAGCAAAGATGAAGGACTTGGCCAGAATCGCCAGCATCCCGGCTTCGCCAGGCCGGATCTGGGTGCCCTTGGCGATGATGCAGTCGCCCTTCTTGACGTCTTCGCCTTGCGGACGGATGTTGGCGCCTTGCTGTTCCGCCTTGAAGACGCGAACGGACTCTGGCGTATGCTCCGTATCCTCGACCTTTAAGACCGTGTCCGCCCCCTTTGGGATCGGAGCTCCGGTCATGATGCGAATCGCCTGGCCCTTGCCGACGGTTTTGGATGGCATCTTGCCGGCAGGCACGTCCTCGATCACCGTGAGCGTCACAGGCTTCTGAATCGTCTGTTCCTGTTTGATATCCTCCCAGCGCACCGCAAACCCGTCCATCGCGCTGTTGTTCCAGGGTGGATTATCCCGCTCCGCCACGATGTCCTCGCCCAAGACACG
>CAMDPZ010000076.1 GCA_945905765.1 Nitrospira lenta | reverse complement strand
AGCGGTCGCTATCATCTCTATGTCTCCCTGGCCTGCCCCTGGGCCCATCGCACGATCATCGTGCGAAAACTCAAACAGCTCGAAGCCGTGATCGGCATGACGGTCGTGGACCCGATCCGCGATGAACGGGGCTGGGCCTTTCGCGACGGGCCGGGCCATTCCCTCGATCCCATCAACGGATTTCAATTCCTCAGCCAGGCCTACGAGGCCACCGCCCCTGACTATCGGGGACGGTTTACCGTTCCTGTCTTGTGGGACACGGCCACGAAACGCATCGTCACGAATTCCGACGACGACCTCATGCGCATGTTCAACGGCGAATTCAACCGCTTTACCGAAAGCACGCTCGACCTCTATCAAGAGGGCATCAGGAAAGAGATCGACGATCTCAACAACTTCATCTACGAGAATGTGAACGACGGGGTCTATCGCGCGGGGTTCGCCACCTCGCAGCAGACCTACGAACAGGCCGTGCTGCGCCTCTTCGAGGCTCTCGATCACCTTGAGGACCGGCTGGCGCGCCAACGCTATCTCTTCGGCTCACAATTCGTCGAAACCGACTGGCGCCTCTTCGTCACTCTCGTACGTTTCGACGCCGTCTATTACGGCCACTTTAAGTGCAACCTCCGTCGGATCATCGACTATCCAAACCTCTTCGGCTACCTCAAGGACCTCTATCAGACGGACGGCGTCGCCGACACCGTGAACTTCGACCACATCAAGCGGCATTATTACGTCACCCACGACGACATCAACCCGACCCGCATCGTCCCTCTCGGGCCAGATCAGGATCTGACCAGCCCGCATGGCCGCGAACATCTCCGATAGCGGCGGGCTGCTGAAAAAGACCGCCAGCGTCGTTCTCGCATCGTTCAGACCCTCAACGTACCCTCCGGGTACGCCTCGGTCCTTCACTCGCTGCGGCCTTGCTGAGCGGCCATTTTGAACAGCCCGCTAATCTCGCAGACGTGAACCGTAAAATGTTTTCGTGATCGAATTCGAACATTTCACGTTTCACCTTTCACGCCTCACGCCCCCAACAACGTAGCATTTCAGGACAGCCCGCTCTGCCCCATTGCCCTATTCTGCTACGGAACCGGTCTGTTGCCTCGACTGCTCTATCCTGCCCCCTGCGCTAACCACGCAATGCATCACACATTTACATGCGCCATCCTGCGCGAGGATGATGGCATTCCCTTTGCTCTCTTAAATCATCAATAAATTGCACAAGCAGGATCCTCAAAAAGGTTGTCAGCAAGGCCGCAGCGAGCGAACTCAGAACGATGAATGCAGAACGCTGAAGTGAGTGCAGCGTCTCTGCTCATCACTCATCGCTCACCGTTCAACGCTGTATCTTACTTACGGAGGTCACCATGCCCGCTCTGAAGAGACTCCAAACCTATCTCGACAGCCACAAGATCCCCTACAAGATCGTCAGCCATGACGTAGCTTTCAGCGCACGAAGAACGGCTGAAGCCCTCCATGTGCGGGGCGATCTATTCGCCAAAGTCGTCATCGTCAAAGCAGATCAGCGGTTTGCAACGGTGGTCATCCCCTCCACCTGGCGGGTGGATTTCAAACGGCTCGAAGAGGCAATGGATAGCAAACATGTACGGTTGGCAACGGAACGTGAGCTCGCGGAACTCTTTCCCGACTGTGAAGTGGGCACCATGCCCCCCTTCGGCAATCTCTACAACATGGCGGTCTATGTCGATCAGCTACTCACGCAAGACGAACACATTTTCTTCGACGCAGGAACCCATACGGGGACCATGAAGATCCGCTACCGCGACTTTGCCGAGCTAGTGAAGCCAACCGTCGCGCAGTTTCATAGGGAGCCGTCAACGCTCCAGTACTAAACGGATGCTGAAAAAGCCCTCCAACGTCGTTCTCGGTTCGTCAAAATCCTCAACGTACCCCAAGGGTACGCTTCCGGTTTTGACTCGCCTGCGGCCTAGTTGGATGGATTTTTGAGCATCCTGCGAATGTGCTCTCACACGGAGAATTTCCTCGCGAGATACGCTCCACGTGAGACGGCGATTTTCAAGAGCCGTGTTCGCGGTGCTCCTTGCATGGGCCGCTCTGTCCATGCTAGAGTGGCCTTGATCGCATAAGACCTTCCGTGTTCGGGGGCTGCAGTCCCCCATCAGACACGAAGTCTCATGCGATCTTTTTTTGTCCGCACGCAGTCGTTCTGCATCTGCTGAGCTCTCCGCTTTAGGCGTACCCATCCATCGCTCACATTGCCAGCCCGTCATCGCCGTGGGGTCGTCCGTTACACTCAAAGAGGTGCATCCTTGTTTCTATCCGTATGGTCAACAGTCCGGGCATTCCTGCGCGACGCCGCGGGAAGCCTCTATCACATTCTTATCGTCGCCATGAGCGCCGGCATTGCGCTCTTGCTGCCGGCAGGCGCCAAACAGTTCTTGTCGTTCTGGTCTCGCGTCGAACATGACAAGCTTTCGCTCATCGCCGTGGAAATGACGGTGGCGATCCTCCTGATCGTCTGCCTCAACTACGTCCATCGCAGCAGGCGGGACCGGGCCCTCGCCACCGTGGCCACCGGCGCAGGCCTCGTGTCGTTTTTCCCGCGCCGCACGAGCGGGGCGCAACAACATATCGAACAACTCAAAGACGAGCAGGGCACGGGCCGGACCATCTCGGTCATCGGGTCCAGCGGCCACAGCACCTTTGTGGATCAAGTGGGCGGCCTCTCGTCGGTGCTCGACAAATGCCTGGGAGCCAGAATCATGCTGGTGAATCCCTACAGCCAGGAAGCGAGCGCGCGCATCCAGGCGGTCAACCATCCCGAGTTCACGCTGGACACGTTCCGGAAAGAAGTTCGGCACAGCATCCAGCTCCTCAAGCGGCTGAAGGCCATGGGGAAGGATGTCAAACTCAAGCTCTATTCGGATTCCCCGTTGATCAAACTGGTGATCCTTGGAGATTATCTATGGCTCCAGCATTACCACACCGATCTGGATATCCAGACCATGCCCGAGTATGTCCTGCGGCACAACCGCAAGGACCACGGCCTCTATACGCTCTATGCCCACTACTTCGTGCAGCGATGGGAAAGCGCCGAATGTCCGGAATATGATTTCGAGACGGATGAGTTGGTCTATCGTACTCGCGCCGGCAACGAGATCCGACGCGAGCAGTTTGAGATCGAAGTAGCGAACGAAGCAGTCGAAACTTTGGTGGAATCGCGAGCCATCCCCGTTGCCCGGCCGAATCCGAGACCGATAGCCCGTAACGTAAGTACAGAGACGGAGCCATTTCGCAGAATGCTCAAAATGGCCGTCCAGCAAGGCCGCAGGCGAGTCGAAACCGGAGGCGTACCCTCAGGGGTACGTTGAGGATTTCGATGAGCCGAGAACGAAGCTGGCGGACATTTTCAGCATTCTGCCGCGTCTAGAAGAGCGGGTGATGCGGACTCGACGTAACCGGCTCTGCGCTTGGCGCAACGCCGGCATTGCCGAGAAAGCGCCAGGCCCCGTCCTCATGGACCAGATAGTGGACCTCCTGGAGCCAGCTATCCAGCGTGATGTGTGCACCACCCTGAACTTCCGTGCCATATAGCCCGCCGGTGCAGGTGATTTCCGCGCGCAGTTGAGACCCGGCCCGGAACACCTTCACCTCCGAAAAGAGATGAGTGGACGACAGGTTATGGTAGTGGGTGAAGACTTCGTCCCAGATCCGGCGTACATCCGCCGGCTTCAGGCCATGATAGTTGTAGGCCTTGGCATAAAATTGCAGCAGCTGGTCCAGGTCCTGTTTCTGCACAGCGATTTCGGCACGACCGAAGGCCGCCTGAATCTCCCGCAGAGCCGGATACGAGACGACCGCCCTGTGATCCTGAATGGCCCGTCCATCCACCGTCAATGACACGTCAGGCAGAATCTCCACCAGGGCATGGCTCTCTGACGAGAGTATCAGCCAGGCGGATGCCGACACCGCGACCAGCAGACGATGCATTGATTGCCTAGCCATGACAGGGCTCTCCAAAGAATGAGTTATTCTATGTACCACAGGCAGCGCATATAAGGCAGCCGACAGTGTAGAATACAAGGCCTATTCACCGAGAAGGTTGAGCGGACATGTCTATCCAATGGTTCCCCGGTCACATGAATGCGGCGCGCAAAGAAGCGGCCAAGACGATGGAAGTCATCGATGTCATCGTCGAGGTGCTGGATGCGCGCATCCCGGAAGCCAGCTGCAATCCGCTGATCGAAGAACTCCGCCTGGTCCGCCAGCGTCCGAGCTTGAAAGTGCTCAACAAGGCGGATCTCGCCGATCCCGCCATCACGCAAGCCTGGCTCGACTTCTATAACCGGCAACCGAACGTCAGCGCCGTGGCCCTCTCGTGCAGCCGGGCGGGCGATGCCTCCAAAGTGCCCCAGCTCTGTCAGCTGCTGGCTCCCCATCGCAATAGCAGCGTGAAGCCGCTGCGCATGCTGATCATGGGAGTCCCCAACGTCGGCAAATCGACCATGATGAACACGCTCCTCAAACGTCGCATCGCGCGCGTGGGCGACGAGCCGGCCGTGACCAAGGTCCAGCAGCGGCACAAGCTGAACGACCATATGGCCATCACCGACTCGCCGGGACTCTTGTGGGGCACCATCAAAGACCCGAACGTGGGCCTCCTCCTTGCCACGATCAACGCCGTGGGCCATACGGTCGTCGATGACGAAGCCGTCGCCGAATTTCTCGCCGCCATCCTGCTGGCACGCTATCCCGCCAGACTCACGGCCCGCTACGGATTCGCGGTGGAGGGGATGACCAATACGGAAGTGATCGACGCCATTGCCAAAAAGCGCGGCTGCCTCCTCACCAGAAGCGGCGGCGGGCTGGATCGGGACAAAGCGGCGAGGATTCTTCTATTGGATTACCGCAACGGCACACTCGGCCGCACGAGCCTGGAGGAGCCGGGCACGCGCGAGGCGCTGCCGAACGTCTCGCCGCTGAGCACAGACAAAAATATCTCGTAAGGGGCGCGTCTCCGCTGACTGCGCTAGGAGCCTGATTTTTTTAGCTGCACCAGACCCGGGACTCCGTCATAATGGTCCCTCGATAGCTTTCTAATGTGACGCGTTTTCCTCTTCTCTCGGCACGCGTATTCAAGTAGAATGGCCCCGTTTTCTGAGACCTCGGACTGAACTCGGAGAGAGACGTGACCGATGGGCCCCCTGCATGAATAGACTATCGTGCGATTCCATGGACGCGACCGATCAGGCGCCTCAAGCCGAGCAGTATCAGTGGCAGGGAGTGCTCCCGTTCCTCAGCATCCATTTGATGTGTCTGTGGGTCATCCAGACCGGCATCAGCTGGAAGCTGGTGGCCCTGGCCATTGGCAGCTACTACCTGAGAATGTTCGCTATCACGGCGGGGTATCACCGCTACTTTTCACATCGCTCCTACAAGACCAGCCGGGTCTTCCAGTTTATTCTGGCCTGTCTGGCCATGACATCTGCGCAAAAAGGCGTGCTCTGGTGGGCCGCACACCATCGGCACCACCATAAACACTCGGACCAGGAAAAGGATCGCCATTCCCCCCTGCAAAGAGGGTTCTGGTTTTCCCATGTCGGCTGGCTCCTGTCCGAAAATTATGTGCAGACCGATCTCCATCTCGTGAGAGACTTGGCGAAATATCCCGAGCTACGGTTCCTCAACCAGTTTCATGTCATTCCGCCCCTCCTCTACGCAGGCCTGATGTATGCGGTGGCTGGCTTCCCGGGACTGATCTGGGGCTTCTTCATTTCCACGACCGTCCTCTACCATTGCACCTTCTTCATCAACTCCCTGACGCACATCGTCGGCCGGGTTCGCTACAACTCCCGCGATGGCAGCAAGAACAGTTTCATCCTCGCGGTGCTCTGTTGCGGGGAAGGCTGGCACAACAACCACCATTACTACCAATCCTCGGTTAATCAGGGATGGTTCTGGTGGGAAGTGGACTTCTCCTACTATATCTTGACCGTGCTCTCCTGGTTCGGAATCGTGTGGGACCTGAGAACGCCTCCTCCCCACATCAAAGCCAAGATCCTCGCATCCGGAAACGCCTAAGCCCTGTAGCAAGACTCAACGGAGCCATCACGCCTATGATGCCTTCTCCGTCGCAGCCCCAGCAGGATACTGAAACAGTCCGCCAGCGTCGTGCTCGGCTCATCGAAATCCTCAACGTGCCCCTGAGCACGCCTCCGGTTTCGACTCGCCTGCGGCCTTGCTGGACGGACTGTTTGAGCATCCTGTACTTATTCAGGCACGGTGCCACTCGGAGCATTTCAGCTATGCCTTTCGCATACGCCGAATTTTTCCGCGGCCTGCTCACTTCACACAATCCATTGACCGTGCGTGACACGGAGCAAACCACCCCCTAGACCCAGGAAAGGCGGTTGCCCCTATGGATCCACAACACGTTGTTCACGGGCTGCTCGAAAGAGCCCAGGTGCATGTGAACGGGTCGCAACCGGGGGATATCCAGGTCCACAACGACCGATTCTACGACCGGGTCCTGACCGAGGGATCGCTCGGGCTCGGCGAGTCCTACATGGAAGGCTGGTGGGACGCCAACCAGCTGGACGAATTCTTTTTCCGCTTTCATACGGCCGGACTCGACAAGGCCGTGCGCGACAAGCGGCTCATGCTGAACATGCTTCAGGCCCGCCTGTTCAACATGCAGAATCAGCGCCGCTCACACGAGTCGCGCAACAACATTACGACCTCAACAACGAGTTTTACGAACGCATGCTGGGCCCCCGCATGCAATATACCTGCGCCTATTGGAAATGGGCGCAGAGCCTGGCGGAGGCGCAGGAGCACAAATTAGATTTGATCTGCCGGAAGCTGCAACTCAAGTCGGGCGAGCGAGTCCTGGAGCTGGGGTGCGGATGGGGCGGCTTCGCTCAGTACGCGGCTTCCAAATATGGCTGCTCGGTCGTCGCCTACAATATTTCCGAGCAGCAAGTGGCCTACGCGAGGCGCTGGTGTGCCGGACTTCCCGTGGAGATCAGGCTCAGCGACTATCGTCACGCGACCGGGGAATTCGACAAGGTCGCCGCCATCGGCATTTGCGAACATGTGGGATTCAAGAATTACCGCACCCTCATGGAGGTGGCCCACGAAAGGCTCAAGCCGCACGGCCTGTTCCTCCTCCACAGCATCGGCAACAATATCTCCGCCACTACCGGCGATCCCTGGTTCGATAAATATATTTTCCCCGGCGGCATGCTGCCCTCCGTGGCGCAACTGAGCGCGGCAATGGAAGGGCTCTTTGTCCTGGAGGACTGGCATAATTTCGGAACCGACTACGACCGCACCCTCCTGGCATGGCAGGAGAATGTCGATCAGCAGCGAGAACAGTTGCCCCCCGCCTTCGACGAGCGGTTCACCCGCATGTGGCGCTACTACCTGCTGTCCCTGGCGGGAGCCTTTCGCGCCCGCACCATCCACCTCTGGCAAATCGTGATGTCGAAGCGGGGCCTCTTGGGCGGCTATGAATCGGTGCGATAATGGCCATGATCTCGCCTGAAGACCATGCCCGCAAACGGGACGCCCTGATCGAGACCCTTCGCGCATCCAGCGCGGCCGGCCCCCTCGCGCTCGAGAAATCGACGTCCAATCTGTTCCGGCAACGGATTCAGGAGCCGCGGCAGAAGCTGGACCTGCGCCACTTCAATCGGGTGATCCACGTCAACGAGCATGAACGGTACGCGGACGTCGAAGGGATGACGACCTACGAGGACCTGGTCCGTGACACACTGCCCTTCCAGTTGATGCCTGCCGTCGTGCCCCAACTGAAATCGATCACCATCGGCGGAGCGACGGCGGGAATCGGGATTGAATCCTCCTCGTTCAAATACGGCTTCGTCCATGAAACGCTCCTGGCCATCGACGTCCTCCTGCCGGACGGGACGGTCGCCGTCGCCACCAAAGAGAATGAGCATCGCGAGCTATTTTTCGGCTTTGCCAACTCCTATGGCACGTTGGGCTATGCGCTGAAAGTGAAAGTGCAGCTCGTGCCCGTCAAGAAATTCGTCGCACTCACGCACGAGCGTTACACAGACCTGGACACCTATTTTCGCGCGTTGGGACAGGTCTGCCAAAACCGGCAGGTGGATTTCGTCGACGGCACGATGTTCCACGAGCAGGAACTCTATCTCACAACCGGGACATTCACCGACCAGGCCGAATGGCTCAGCGACTACACCTACCGACAGATCTACTATCGATCGATCACCCGCAAGAAGATCGACTACCTCACGACACACGACTATTTGTGGCGCTGGGACACCGATTGGTTCTGGTGCTCGAAACATTTCCTTGCGCAGCAGCCGCTGGTGCGCTGGCTCTGGGGCAGGGAACGTCTCAACTCCAAGGTCTATTGGAAACTGCGCAAACGGTTCAACGACTCGCGACTCGCGCAACTGGCGGCCAGGGCTCTAGGCGGACGGCAGGAAGCGGTGATTCAGGATGTGGAGATTCCTCTTGAGCAGGCGCCGGCGTTCGCGCGGTTCTTCAACCAAGAAATCGGCATCACGCCCGTATGGATCTGCCCGGTCGCGGCCTACGATCCATCAGTCTCCTATCCGTTGTATCCCATGAATCCACGGACGCTATATGTCAATTTCGGGTTTTGGGATTCCGTCAGAAGCGATCACGAGGAGGGGTACTTCAATAAGAAGATAGAAGCGAAGGTCCGGGAACTCGGAGGCAAGAAATCTCTCTACTCGAATGCCTTTTATACCCGGCGCGCTCAAACACCAAGTGCAACATGTTTGGGAGAATATGTTGCATGGGAAATATCTACACGCAGTTGAGTCTTCACGAGCGCACGATGATCCACACGCAACTGGAGATGGGCCTCACGCCGGCGGCGATTGCCATCGGGCTGAATC
>CAMDPZ010000075.1 GCA_945905765.1 Nitrospira lenta | reverse complement strand
ACTCAGGTTTCGCGAGGGCCGGATGGCTGCCAGAAACTCTGAAGGGACCGAGGCTTCCAGCAGCTCACGGCTCAAGAGAAGGCTGAGAGAAATGGGGGTCTCGATCCTCGCGCGGTTCACTTGCTGTGCCAGTTCCTGCCAGGGCAAGTTCTGGCCGTATCGTTCCAGCAACAACGTGATGTCGAGTAAGGAGCGTATCGAGGCCAGTCCATCCTTCACGGCATGGAGGCAGGTGTAGAGGAAGAGGTCCTGGGGGGCCATCGTCCAGATTGTCCGATCCTCCCAGGTGCTCGGAGCAGCCGATCGCCAGACTGCTTCGATGTCGAGTCCTGCCACATGACTTTCCCCCAGATCCCTATGCAATTCGATCAGTACTTGTCCCGCTCGTCCATCGGTCGTGAGATAGGAGACGTGGTATTCCGCTCCTTGTTCTTCATCCGTTAATTTTGTGCAGCCTGCTTCTTCGAGGATCTGCCTGCTTGTTTCTAAATCTTGGACCCTGACCAGGAGATCGAGGTCCGACGTCGGGCGCAAGGAGGAGTCTTCGTAGAGGAGATCGGCCAGATAGAGGCCTTTCAAGGGAATGACAGGAATGCCAGCCTTGTTGAACCGGTCCAAGAGACGGAGCAGTTCGTGCCTGAGGCGCAGATTCCAGGCCAGGCAGGACCGGGATTGCTCGGCCAGCGTCGTTCGTGCTGTCTCGGGAACCGTGAGAGCGGGGGCCTGTTTCAGGTGATGGTGGAGCAGCGGTGTGATTCCCTGCCGATCTGCCTGGTCGAGGAGTTCTGCCCAGTCCGTGGGGGACGTCAGGAGTTGCGCTAATCGTTGGCTCCGTTCCGTGCTTAACTTTGGATAGGCCAGGCAGAGGAGTACTTCGTCCTCATGGCTCAAGGGGGGGCAGAGCCTGTCTTGTTGGTCAGGCTTCATGGAGTAGATCGGCCAGGATTGCATCACGGACGGCTGGCAGGGCCGAGACGGTCTGAGGGATCGATAATTGTCTGACGGGAACTTGGGCCACGAGCCGTTCGATGAAGCAGAACTGCCTGGCCAGCATCGTTTTGTCTCTGATGTCCAGCCGGAAGAGGCAGGAGAGAATTTCCATGAAGGCCTGGCGCGGGTGGAATGGCCGGAGGCGGATCGCTGCTGCCTCGTCGCGATCTTCAAGGGATTCGGGTGGTGAGAGGATGTAGAGCCGAGTGAGTGGGAGTGGCTCAGTTGGAAAGGCCTGGCGTTGGTCTGGGAGAAGCAAACGATGTTTTGCTGTGTAATGGGCCACTGAGCTGAGGTGGTCTGGATCGAGGGATAGACTCTTGGCGATATCGTCCCAGAGCCGGAGTCCTGGATAGCCTGGCACCGCGACGATCCGGCCCTCCCGTTCCTTGAGCACGAGACAATCGTCGCTGATTGCCGGATAGCCTGCGATCAGAAAACTGGCTGCCAGCGTGGACTTGCCGACGCCAGCTGGCCCTGCAAAGGCGCAGACACCCTGAGGTGTCAGCACGGCTGTGGCATGGAGGGCATCCTGTCCGCGCAGGTTGAGCACCAATGGGAGCACTTGGTTTAAGAGGATGTGGTGCAGCGTCTCCGGCGGCGTCTCGTGGTTGGCCAGCGCGACGATATCCGTTCCCTGCCGGTCCACCAGAAAATCTGCCAGATCGTGAACGCGGAGAAGATAGCCTGGCTTGCCTCCGAGCAGGGCCTGCTCTTCGAGGTCTGCGCAGGATAGCCAAGGTTCCTCGTCCGGCAATGCCAGGGTGAGGAACCAGGACGAGGGGCAGAGGGGCTGAGTCGACTCAGGAAGAAAGCGGACGCGGAGGTCCCAGCCATCGGCAGGGTCCAGGCCGTCCATAGGGGACAGTTCCGCCAGCGGGACATCGCTGCCCAGGGTGATGCCGCTGACCTGATAGCAGAGGAGTTGGGATTGTTGATTGAGTGAGAGGGTCATAGGGTATTGCGGGTCGTAACGTCGGTCACGAATTTTGCTGCTTCATCGAGGCTGCGGAACAGTGTCGCATGGCGCCGGTAGGTTTCGCGCTCGATCTCCGCGAGCGTGTTCTTGCCAGTACAGAGTTCCAGGACCGTTCGCCTGGCTTCAGCGCGGGGAGTGAGGGTCGGGATGAAATCAGGTTTGGTCTTTTGTAACGCTTCCTTCGATAGCAACATGCCCTGGATGGTCGAATGGGAGAAGCTGGCCTTGTTTACGTTTCCAGTCGCACTCTGCACGACCACCTTCCACGTGATTACCATATCAGTCGGCAGGATGCTCATGGTGATGAGGATGCGATCACCGGGGACGACAGGGACTGGCTGGTCGATGGGGAAAAACATATTCTGGCGATCGATCCTGTTCTCGCTCAGGGGCGAGTTGGTTAATGTGACTGATGGAGACAGGGTTGCTGAGAACCATCCGCCGATTCCATGCAAGGTCCCAGGTTTGGAGACCGTCACAGTCGCTGTCAGGCCCAGTAAAGACGGGGGCGCATCGGAGGCATCGAGCGAGGCCAGGATCGCCGGGTCGCCCAGGAGTTGATCGGGAGTGAAAGTGGCCGGGTAGCTGTTGTTGACCGCCATGGCCTTGACTGGACGAAAGTCAAATTCTGCCGGAGCTGTATTCCAGAACTCGACCTGGTCTCGCAGTTGCTGCGAGTCGATCGGTGCGATGACCAAATCGATCCGCGACGGAATCGTGATCCCGTCCGGCTTGAGAAATCGCTGTCGCGCATCGCGGAAATATTCAAAGAGACCCGCTTCGAACCCGAAGCAGCCGATCTGGTCGGCGACGACGACATCTGCCAGCTCCGGGAGCGAGGCTTGAGCGGACAGCTCATTGATGAACTGGATCCGGTCGCTGCATCCATTGGCCTGGCAGATCTCCCTGGTGAGCTGAATCAGGCCGGTGCTTTCGATCGAGTAGACGCGTGTCGCGCCGGCTCGGCAGGCGAGCAGGCCCAGGATGCCGGTTCCTGCGCCAAGGTCTATTACGACGTTGCCTGGCTTGATGACTTCCTGAATCGCCGCACGAAAGGCAGCCAGGCGAATTGTATCGGAGAGGTATTGGCGATGTTCATCCAGAACGAGCGACAACAAGCGGCCTCATAGGGTGACAGGTGGATCCGGATCAATTATTTATCTGTCCCTTGGACCATGAGCATGCCTGATTTTCCATCCGCTTTTGTTCCCGCTTTCCCCGTGAGTTTAGCCACATTCCCGTATTCGGTCAGGGTGGGGGGGGTATAAGATTTTTTCTTGTCGGCAGGGATTGGTTCTTGAGCCATGGTACGGTCCTCCTTGGTGTATTTTCACGATAGAGCTTACGCCAATTGCGTTGTCGGCTTCCAGTGAAGAGAAGCTTCCTCCGATGAGACATCCTGGTTCACTATACCTTGTCTGAGCCACAGTTCAATTCCAACGACCATCCAGAGGGACCAGAGGCCGGATGGGGCCGAGTCAGGATTATTGGTCGCCCCGGCTTCCATGCTGGCATAGGCGCGCCGAATCTTGTCTGCATCGACCCAGCCCCTGTCTGCGGCCTGTAACGAGTCGAAAAAATGGCTGCCTCCGAGGGAACGTAAGGTCTGGAGGAAGATGGTGGAGAATTCCGCCTTAGTCGTCCGTTGCCGCACGGTCTCGGGAAGCATGCCCCGCATCGTTTGGCGGAGGAGGTATTTGGTTTGCCGCCCTCGCCACCGTTGGTCTTCCGGCAGTGATACGGCAAATTCGGCGAGCCGACGGTCCGCAAAGGGATGCCGTTCTTCCAGTGAGAACCAGGAGGCTTCGCGATCTTCGATTTCGGACATATGGGGCCACCAGCCGCCCTTGAGGATCAGGGCAAGGTCTGCTTGCGCCAAGCTCGCGTAGGGGCTTCGGTCCGGCTCCAGCTGGATTCGGTCGCGCAAGTGAATTTCCCTGGCAAAGTCTTGATTGAGCCAGGAGGGGAATCCATGACGCCCCAGCCCTCGCCTGATGAGTTGCCGGAGGGATTGAGACAGGAGCGGCCAGAGAGCATAGCGCAGGGCCATGTCAAAGGTGTCAGAAAGGTTTGAGGCGCCAAAGTCATTCCTGATTCGGCGGTGTAACGTGTGCAGCTTTCCTTGGCGAAGGAGGTCTCCAGCGCCAAGGTAGCTGCCGGTCAGCCATTCGTCTCCGCCTGTTCCGGTCAGGAGCACCCGAGCCCCGCGATCTCTGGCGAGGGCTCTCAAGGGGTTCCCCATGGTTCCGTTGGGATAGCCGGGGAAGTCGCGATCCCGCCTGGCGTAATCAACGAAGGCTGTGTCCGGTTCTTTTTTCACGTCGATCCTGTTGGAGTGGATAGCCCATCGCTGGATCACGTCCTGGATATAGGGACTCTCATCGCAGGCCAGTCCTGGGAACTGGAGAGAAAATGTTTCCAGGTCTTGAGTGGCCAGGCCGTTTGTCTTCAAGGAGGCTGCGAGGCAAAGGACAGAGGAGGAGTCGAGCCCCCCGCTCAGGTAACAGCCGACAGGCTTGTGGCTCCGTAGCCGGCAGAGGACTGATTCAGTCAAGAGGGCGAGGAAATGATCGCGATAGGATTCGTCGTTGCCGTCCGTGCTCGACTATGGGCTGGAGCGATACTTTGCGGATGTGGCTGCGGCGCAGGCTCGTCACCCCAAAGTCTTGTTGGTGCCAGGAGTCGAGGTCGTGCCACATTATTTTTGGACCGGGTCCCTGGCCGACCGCAGCCTGACCATGCACAACTCCCAAAAGAACCTGCTGGTGTTGGGGCTCTCGAAGCCGGAGGACTATGCCTCCTTACCGGTCAACGGCAATCAGGCCTCCTACCATTATGGATGGAACAGCCTGTGGGAGCTGGCTCCGGCTGTCTTGTTTGTGCCAGCCGTCTGGCTTATGACGCGACGCTATCGCATTGCTGCTGCAATGCTGGGTCTGACGGGCGGGCTGCTGCTGGCCAGCGCTTGGCCCTTCGGTCAACCGGTTTTCAGTTTCTATGGCGATCGGCTTGGCGATCGGCCCTATCAGGCCTTTATCGATGCTGCCATTGAGCGGGGCGGTTTGGTGGTGTGGTCTATGCCGGAAGCGCGTGACTTCAACGTCTACCCGTTTGGTCCGTTGGGAAATGTGACTGTCAAAACTGATCCCTATCCAGAGGCTCTGGTGCAGACCACCGGCTATACAGGTTTCGGAGGCCTCTACCAAGATACGAGAACTGTCACGCAGCCCGGTGGAATCTGGGACCAGGTGCTGAAGCAGTACTTGATCGGTCAACGGAGCCAGCCTCCCTTTGCATTCGGGGAAATCGCCTTTCATACGCCTGGCTCTGCGGGGATCGAGTTGGATCAGGTTCTGACGGTTTTATGGGTGAAGGATAGGACGGCGGACGGCCTGATCGACGCACTGCGCCAGGGCCGTTTTTATGCAACAGGGAAAAATCTCCGGCTCGACACATTCCACGTCGAATCTCATGGGGGACAGCGCCTCGTCACGCCGGGAGAGGCCCTTGATCTCACGGACGCTCGCAACGTGACCGTCCGGCTCTCCGTCACCGCAACCGATAAGGGCGCTTATCCGATTTCGGTAACGATCATCCGTTCCGGGCAGATCGTTTCGAAGATTGCCGGAGTCACTCCGTTTGAACAGCAGTTTGTGGATGATGCGGTCTCGCTGGACACCAGGAACTTTTATCGGGTGGTCGTTGAGGGAGCGGGTGAAATTTTGAGTAATCCTATTTTCATCGGGCCTGTTCTGGCAGAATCGGAGGGCGGTCACCTCTCGATGATCCCTGGGGCGCCTGTGCCATCGAACGGGCCGTCCAGGATGACGGTTGAGCCTTAACAACTGAGAACTGCGAGATGCGGATTGCCATTCATCAGCCTCAGTTTTTGCCCTGGCTCGGCTATCTGGACAAGATCGATCAGGTCGATCTATTTGTGATCCTGGACAACGTACAGTTCAAGAAAAACGAGTGGCAGAATCGCAACCGGATCAGGACGGCTCAGGGCTGTCAGTGGCTGACGGTGCCTGTGCTGCACCGGTTTGGGCAGCGCATAAACGAGGTGTTCATCAACCAGACATCGGACTGGCCGAGCAAGCACCTGCATGCGCTGGAGATGCATTATAGCCGGGCCGCGTATCGCGATCGTGTTTTGGAGGGGCTTCGGCCCATTTATCAGCAATCCTGGCACAGCTTGGCTTCTCTCAATCTGGCGGTGCTTGAATGGCTGCTGGCGGCATTCGGGATCACGACTCCCTTGAAGCTGGCGTCAGAGATGACTTTGCGGGAGGAGCCCACTGATCGCTTGATCGATATTTGCCGGACAGTCGGCGCGACGCATTATTTGGCTGGAGCCGGCGCTCCCGGCTATATGGATGTGCCCCGATTTGAGGCGTCGGGCCTCGCGCTGGAGATGCAAGACTTTCGATCTCCGGTTTATGCTCAATGCTATGAGCCATTCGTGCCAGGCCTGGCAGCCATTGACTTGCTCCTCACATGCGGGAATGATGCGCTGCGGCTTCTGCGAGAGGCGAGGGTCTCTCGGCAGGCGGTTTAATTGACAGTGAGCAGGGAGGCGGCGATGAGTGAGCAGGCGAGTCGGTTTCGTGTGCTGGCGCTGGGCGCCCATCCGGATGACATCGAAGCAGGTTGCGGGGGCGCGCTGATCAAGTATGCGCGGGCCGGGCACCAAGTCTTTCAGATGGTGTTGACGGAAGGGGAAGAGGGGGGGGCGAGCAGCGTCCGCCGGCAGGAACAAGAAGAGGCTGCCAAGCTGATCGGCGTCGAGAAGGTCTATTGGGGCGGCCTCAATGACACGGAAGTTGCCGTCGACCGAGCCTTGATCAAACAGATCGAACGGGTGGTCCGCGAGGTGGATCCTCATGTGATCTTCGCGCATTATCCGGACGATACGCACCAGGATCATCGTAATCTTGCCACCTGCGTGGTGACTGCGGCGCGTTATACCAGAAACGTTCTTTTCTATGAGGGGCCTACGACGCAAAATTTTTCCCCCACGGTTTTTATGGACATCGATCAGGTGTTGGAAGCGAAGCTTGAGGCTCTCTGCGCCCATCGCTCCCAGATCAAGAAAACCAATATTGAAAAGCTCACCATCGTGGACATTATCCGCGCTGCTTCGCATTTTCGAGGGATTCAAGGGCGAGTCACGAATGCGGAGGCTTTTGTTCCCCTCCGGATGTTTATAACGGTCAATCTGTGACAACCTCACCGTCTGTCATTCTCCATTCACGTCCGACGGTCGGCAGCGACGAGCTGCAGGCGCTGACATCAGTCATCGGGTCCGGCCAACTGTCGCAGGGGCCTCGCGTGGAGGAGTTTGAGCAAGGGATGGCGGCCCTGCTGGGGGTGGCGGGGGGCGTGGCGGTCAGTTCCGGCACTGCGGCGTTGGAAGTGGCGTTGAAGGCTTTGGGCGTTACCCCTGGCGATGAGGTCATCCTGCCCAGCTACGTCTGCGCCGCTCCCTGGCTGGCGGTCGTGCGGGTTGGCGCCCAACCGAAGATTGTGGATATCGAGCCGGACAGTTATGCGATTGACCCGGCTGCGGTCAAGAAGGCCCTGTCGGCCCGTACTAGCGCTATCATTGTGCCGCATCTGTTCGGGCTTCCCGCCGACCTGACCGGCTTGCAATCGCTCGGGGTTCCCTTGATCGAGGACTGCGCCCAGACGCTCGGTGCGATCGAGGCAGGGCGGCAGGTTGGCACAGTTGGCGCCGTGACGGTTTGTTCGTTCTATGCGACGAAATTGCTTTGCACAGGCGAAGGCGGCATGGTGCTCTCGCATGATCAATCCTTGCTGGAGCGAGCCAGGGCTCTTCGAGAATATGACGAAGAACCGGCCTTGGACGACCGTGCGTTCAACTACAAGATGACGGATTTGCAGGCCGCCCTCGGCATCAGCCAGTTGAGCCGGTTCCGTTCATTTCTGGAACGGAGGAGCGAGATTGCTGCTGCCTATCGGACGGCGTTCAGCTCCACAAGGCTGGGCCTGCCGGTCGTTCCTTCGGGCCGTTCTCATGTGTTCTACCGGTTTGTCGTCAGGCTGTCCCGCAACATAGGATCGGCGGCATCCGTGATTGCCAGGCTGGAGCAGCGAGGAGTTCAGTGTCGCTGTCCGGTGTTTCGTCCGTTGCATCGCTATCGTGATCTCGCAGGCTGTCCCGTCACGGAAGAAGCCTTTGCGCAGGCCTTGTCTTTGCCGATCTATCCCTCGATGACGGATGAGGAAGTCGCCCGTACCATCCAGGCGGTTACTGAGGAGCTGAGCGAGTAAAGAGATCTATGGAACAAGATATTCAGGACAAGACAGGATGGGTGAGGTGGCTGGCCATGGGAGGGGTTTGCGCCGTTCTCATTCTATTGATGCCGCCTGTGCGCGAGTTCTTCATCGTCGAGGGAAGACGCTGGCTCTATATTTTCCTGTTGGCCTTCTCCACTGCCTTTACCATGACTCCGGTGATGATGCGCCTGGGAAGGAGGTGGGGGCTTGTCGATCAGCCGACGGGACGGAAGATCCACCAGACTGCGACTCCGCGGATCGGGGGGATTGCGGTCTATCTTGGATTTGCCGGAGCGGTGTTGGCCAATTCGGCCCTACTCGGCGACATGGGCGCCATTCTGTTCGCCGGATCGCTCCTCTTGGTCGTGGGGGTGTGGGACGATGCCAGAGAATTGCCCGCATGGGTCAAGCTGGCCGCGCAGTTGCTGGCGGCTGGGCTGGTCATCTCTTCCGGCGTCCTGCTCAATTTGCTTCCGCCAGGGCCGGTTGGCAATGCGCTCAATGTGTTTCTTACCTTCCTCTGGATCGTCGGCATCACGAACGCGTTCAACTTTTTCGATGGCATGGATGGCCTGGCTACGGGGCTGGCGATACTCATGGCCTTCTTCATGGGGCTGGTCGCCTATGAAACGGATCAGCCGGCCC
>CAMDPZ010000074.1 GCA_945905765.1 Nitrospira lenta | reverse complement strand
GACGTGATCCGATTGTCGGCCGGTGGGTGATTATTTCGACGGAGCGCAATGCCCGCCCCCACGACTTCACTCCCGTGCCGGCGGCCAGGCCATTGGCCGCGTCCCTCTGCCCCTTTTGCCCGGGACAAGAACGGCTTGCGCCGAAAGAGATCCTGGCCTACCGGCCGCAGCCATCAGAGCCCAACAGCCCGAACTGGACCGTGCGCGTCGTGCCGAATAAGTTCCCGGCGCTCCAGGTCGAAGGAGACCTCGACCGCGAAGGCCTCGGCCTCTACGACCGGATGAACGGAATCGGCGCCCATGAAGTCATCATCGAAACTCCAAGCCACAAGGACAGTCTGGCCGATATACCGACGAAGGGGGTCGAAGACGTCCTCTGGGCCTACCGCGACCGTATGATCGATCTGAAGAAGGACTTGCGGCTCCGCTACATCCTGATTTTCAAGAACCATGGAGCCGCCGCCGGCGCCTCATTGGAGCACAGCCACTCGCAGCTCATCGCCCTGCCGATCACGCCCACCAGCGTCCTGGAGGAAATCGAGGGCTGCCGGGCTCATTATGAGAAAAAAGAGCGCTGCATCTACTGCGACATCCTCCGGCAGGATCTTGCGGACGGGGACCGTGTGGTGGCGGAGAATCAGGAATTCCTCTGCGTCACGCCGTTCGCGCCGCGCTTTCCCTTTGAAATGTGGATTCTCCCCAAGCGCCATGCCGGCTATTTCGAGGAAAGCCAGAAGACCCAATTCGAGTTCCTGGCCCCTATCCTCTCGGAAGCCCTGCGGCGCATGAACAAGGTCCTCGCCAGCCCGGCCTATAACTTCATCCTGCACAGCTCTCCTCTCCACGAGAAGACCGGCGACTTCTACCACTGGCATATCGAGATCATTCCGAAACTGACCCAAGTGGCCGGCTTCGAATGGGGCACCGGCTTCTACATCAATCCTGTGGCGCCAGAAGAAGCGGCCAAGTTCCTGCGGGACGCGCAAATCTAGGCGTGGGGCAAGAGGCTGAAGGCGAAAGGCTGAAGGATATTCGTCTTGTTCGTAAGCCCCTTGCCCTGCGCCACTCGCCCAGCCTATGATGCCTCATGCAAGTTCAACTGAGCCACCCATCCAGAACTGTCGAAGTCAAAGGTCCCAAAAAGGTCAAGGATCTTCTGCGCGAGTTGAATCTCGTCGTCGAAGCCCATCTGGTCATCAAAGGCGATGATCTCGTCACAGAAGACGAGATGCTCTACGAAGGCGACCAGATTGAAGTCCGACCAGTGATCTCAGGAGGATAGCTATCAGCCATCAGCGTTCAGCTATCAGCCAAGAGTACGAATTCTTACGCTGATCGCTAACTGCTGAAAGCTGATCGCTGGAAGAAAAATGAATTGCACCAAATGTAAAACCAAGGCGGTCATCGGCCTTCCCCGGCACAATGCGGCCTTCTGCAAAGGCTGTTTCAACGGCTTCGTTCACGATCAGGTCGCGCGAGCGATCAAGTCGGAGTGGATGTTCGGGAAAGAGGCGAAGATTCTCGTGGCTGTGTCAGGCGGGAAAGACAGCCTGGCGCTCTGGGACATTCTGCTCAAACTCGGCTACAAGGCCGATGCACTCTATGTGAACCTCGGGATCGGGGCCTATTCCGAACAGTCTCATGCCAAGGTCACGAAGTTCACCGAAACGGTCGCCGCCGCTCATGGCGCCACGCTGCACATCCATACGGTCGAACAGGAGGCCGGCGCCGGGATCAAGGAACTGGCCCAGCTCATCCATCGCCCGACCTGCTCGACCTGCGGCACTATCAAGCGCTACCAATTCAATCGCGTCGCGATCGAACAGCAATACGACGTGATGGCCACGGGCCATAACCTCGACGACGAAGCGGCCAGGCTCCTGGGCAACGTGCTCCATTGGCAGGAAGAATATCTGGACAAGCAGGGCCCCTCGCTGCCGGCCTCGGTGGCAGGCTTCGCCAAGAAGGTGAAGCCCCTCTTCCGGCTTTCGGAACGGGAACTCGCGGCCTATGCGGTCTTGAACCGGATCGATTACATCGTCGAAGAATGCCCCATGGCCAAGGGCTCCAAGATGATCCAGTACAAGGAAGTCTTGAATCGTCTGGAGACTGAATCGCCCGGCACCAAGCAGACCTTCTATTGGGGATTTCTCGATAAGCAAAGCAAGAAACAGCCGACAGCGACCACCATGGCAGAGAAAGACCGCGCCGTCCTCCATCCCTGCACCTCTTGTAGTCAGCCAACTACCGCCGAGGTCTGCTCCTACTGCAAGATGATGGCACGGGCCAAGACCGTCGCCCCCCACTAACAGGATGCTGAACAAGGCTGTCAGCTTCGTTCTCGCCTCGAACGCATCCTCAACGTAGCCCAAGGGCTACGCCTCCGGTGCGTTCCTCAGCTGCGGCCTCGCTGAACAGCCTTGTTGAGCATCCTGTAGGTCCAGCTAAACTGCCGCAGCCTCTCAATCTCGCCTCCCGCACTTGAAAAGACCTGATCGACCCCGTAAGCTGCCGGAGAAGCAGTGATGAGCGATCGGTGAACGGTAACGAGCCTGTTGATTATTGGCGTGCCCGCGCCACACAAGTCCACCGACCGTAACTTTTTCGCGTCACCCAGCACCCGTCACCCAGCACGCTCGATCGACAACTATGGCTACTACACCACGCGACTATTATCTGATTCTCGGCCTCCCCAAATCTGCCTCGGCGGACGACATTAAAAAAGCCTATCGCCGCCTCGCCCGCCAGGTCCATCCCGATCTCCATAGCGGCGCCAAGAAGTCGGAAATGGAAAAGAAGTTCAAGGAATTGAACGAAGCGCACGAAGTGCTCAGCGATCCGGCCAAACGCAAAAAATACGATCAGCATGGGGCCAACTGGGAACAGGCTGAGGCCTACGAACAAGCGCGCCGACAGGCCGCGGCCCGCGGAGAGAGCGGCTCGGAGTTTTCATCCGGAGGAGAAGGCTTTTCCGACATCTTCGAAAATCTGTTCAAGGGACGGGGACGAAGCGGCAATGGTCGCGGGTTTGCCATCCAGGGCGAAGACCTTGAAACCGAAGTGCAACTGACCCTGGCCGAAGTCTTCACCGGCGTGACGAAGCGCATGACCCTGCAAGAGCCGGTGCCCTGCTCCACCTGCCACGGGAGCGGAGCCCTGCGGGGACGCACCTGCCCAACCTGTCAGGGACACGGAGCCACATTACAGCCCAATACGATCGAAGTCCGAATCCCCGCCGGGGTGCAGGATGGTACCAGGGTGCGCGTAGCAGGCAAGGGCCAGGCCGGCGCCAATGGCGGCAAGCCAGGCGATCTCTACCTGCGCGTGACGATCACGCAAGACAAAGTTTTTCGCCGGCAGGGCAGCGACATTCACGTCTCCCTCCCCGTCTTCCCCTGGGAAGCGGCTTTGGGCGCCGATGTGATGGCCCCCACATTGATGGAACCGGTCCGGGTAAAAGTTCCGCCTGGGAGCAAGGCCGAAGGCAAGCTTCGGTTGAAGGGCAAGGGCCTCCCAGCTGCAGCAGGCGGACATGGCGATCTCTTTCTGACGATCCAAATCGTCATGCCTCCTTCACTGACCGATGAAGAACGCCCACTCTACGACCAACTCCGGGCCATTGAGCATCCGGACCCGCGCGCCGAGCTGCTAGCCCAGGCCAAACGCCGATCACAGCCATGACACTCACTGAATACGCAGTCCTGGCGTTCAGCTCTCTCTTTGTCGTCGTCGACCCGATCGCCACGGTGCCGGCCTTCCTGGCCATGACGGCCCGCGATTCGATCGGCCAACGGCTACGGATGGCTCGCACCGCCTGCCTGGTCGCAGCGGGAATCTTGACGGTCTTTACCCTCATCGGCCAATGGCTCTTTACCCTCTTGGGCATCACGCTTCCTGCCATCCAAGTCGCCGGAGCGCTCGTGCTCCTCTTAGTCTCCCTCGATATGTTGCGGGCGCAACGGTCTCCGGTCCAGGAAACTGCGGCGGAAACAGCCGAGGGGACCACCAAAGACGACATCGCCATCACGCCCCTAGCCATCCCGATGCTGGCCGGACCCGCCGCCATTTCTACGGTGATTCTCTTGGAGGCGCAGGCCATTTCCTGGGCGCAGCGAGGGGTCTTGCTGGCTTGCGTTGCGTTGGTCGGTCTGGCAAGCTATATCACCTTGGCGCTCGGAGCCACTGGGGCCAAATGGATCAGCCCGATTGCGGAAAAAATCATCACCCGGTTGATGGGGCTCTTGTTGGCCGCGCTCGCCGTGCAATTCCTCTTCAATGGATTGAAGGGCGAGCATGGATTACTGGGTCCGTAGACATTGTGCATTGCGCGCGTTTTCATCTCGGTTCAACCTAGGGAGGTCTTCATGAAACAGAGAACACAAACCATCGTGACGCTGGGCGTCGCAGCCGTATTTGCGCTGAGCGTTGGGATTTCAGGAGCCTGGGCCAATGAGCCCGGCTACGGTAAGGAAGGGCACGGAGAGAGCGGGCATGGGTCGATGGGCGGACATGGCGCCGGCATGATGCATAACAGCGCCGGCCACCTGATCCGGCATCTGCTCAAGCACGAAAAAGAAATCGGGCTCACGGCGGAGCAAGTCATGAAACTCAAGGACGCGCAACTCAACATCGACAAGGTCCGCATCAAGAGCGTAGCCGATATCCAGGTCGCAGAACGCGAGTTCAAAGCCTTGAATGACGATGAGAAGTCAGACCTGGGAGCGATCGAAGCCAAGTTAAAACAAAGCGGGGACCTCCAAGTCAGCTTACGCCTGGCCTCCGTCAAGGCCCGCCGCGAGGTCCTGGCCCTCCTGACTCCGGAGCAGCGCGCCAAAGAAAAAGCCGAGCATGAGAAGATGATGCAGCAGCACAAGGATGCCGACAAGGGACACGGCAGCCCCCATGGCGGCGCCATGAAGAGCAACCCGCACAAGTAAAGGCGAGCAACTGAACGATGAACGATGAATGCGGAACGATGAAGTGACAATCATTTCTTTTCCCATAGTTCATCGCTCACCCTTTAGCGTTTCTCGCCTGGCGGATATTTTCAACAGCCGCCAGGCAGACAACCGGGCCAACCAGCTAGGAGGTACACCATGAATACAGTGGGAATCATCACAGCGGGAATCGTCGGACTACTCATCACACTGGGTTCCAGCGCCTGGGCCGACGATAAGGAAAACAAGATCACGGACCTCGCCAAAGACGCCAAGGTCACGATCGATCAAGCGATCAAGACCGCGTCCGAGAAAGTGCCTGGAACGGTCGTTGAAGCGGAACTCGAAAAGAAACATGGCAAGACCGTCTGGGAAGTCGAGGTGCTCGGCGCGGACGGAAACGTTACGGAAGTCCACATCGACGCAGCCACCGGCTCCGTGATCGACACGGAAGCGAAGAAGGACGAGAAGAAAAAAGAAGGCAAAAAAGGAAAGTAGTTCTTAGCGTCAGATTGTCTCACGCATACGTCGATACCTCCCCAGGCTGATCAAAATGCCGTCCAGCAAGGCCGCAAGGAGAGAGAGCGCCGAGGCGTACCCGAGAGGGTACGTTGAGGGGCGCGAACGACTGAGCACGAAGGCCTGGGAAATGGCGCGTCTTGGCGCGCCTGGGCTGGGCGGGTGAGGAACGGCGAAATTTTCAGCAGCCAGTAAGGGGAAGCTATGTCGAAAGAGTTGAAACTCATAAGCCGCAATATGCTGGCTGGTCCCGATCGTGCGCCGGCCCGTGCCATGATGAAAGCCGTCGGATTCACCGATGAGGACCTGTCTCGTCCGATCATTGGTGTTGCCAACACCTGGATCGAGGTCATGCCCTGCAACTTCCACCTGCGCCGCTTGTCGGAGCGGGTGAAGGCCGGGATCAGAGCCGCAGGCGGCACCCCCGTCGAATACAACACAATCGCCGTGTCGGATGGCATTTCGATGGGCACCGAGGGAATGAAGGCCTCGTTGATCAGCCGGGAAGTGATTGCCGATTCGATCGAACTCGTAGCGCGCGGGCACTCGTTTGACGGCGTGGTGGCCCTCTCTGGCTGCGACAAGACGATCCCCGGTACGGTGATGGCTCTAGCTCGACTGAACCTACCGTCGGTCATGCTCTACGGCGGTTCGATCATGCCGGGCCATTTCCAGGGCCACGACGTGACCATTCAAGACGTCTTCGAAGCGGTCGGGAAACATGCGGCCGGCACCATGAACGATGCGGATCTCAAAGACCTCGAAGACCATGCCTGCCCTGGCCCCGGCGCCTGCGGCGGTCAATTCACGGCCAACACCATGGCCATCGCCTTCGAATTCCTCGGTATCTCGATGATGGGACGGAACGGCGTGCCGGCCATGGATCAGAAGAAAGACGACGTGGCCTTCGAATGCGGCGTGATGGTCATGGATCTGCTGAAACGGGATCTGCGCCCCAAGCAGATCATCACACGGAAGTCGCTGGAAAACGCCATCGCCGCGGTGGCCACCACCGGCGGCTCGACGAATGCCGTGCTGCACCTCCTCGCCATCGCGCGCGAAACCGGAATCAAACTCAGCATCGACGACTTCGACAAGATCAACCGGAAGGTGCCGTTGCTGGCAGACCTTAAGCCAGGCGGGAAATTTACCGCGTCGGATCTGTATGCAGCCGGCGGCACGACATTGGTCGCCAAACGGCTACTCGATGCCGGACTTTTGCATGCCAACCAACTGACCGTGACAGGCAGGACCATCGGCGAAGAGGCCAAAGAAGCCAAGGAAACTCTCGGGCAACAAGTGCTCCGACCCCTGTCGAACCCGATCAAAAAAACCGGCGGGCTCGTTATCTTGAAGGGAAACCTGGCTCCCGAAGGCTGCGTCGTGAAGGTGGCAGGCCACTCGATCATGACGTTCCGCGGCCCTGCGAAGGTCTACAACCGGGAAGAGGATGCCTTTGCCGCAGTCCAGTCCCGCAAAATCAAAGCGGGCGATGTGGTCGTGATTCGCTATGAAGGCCCCTCAGGAGGCCCCGGCATGAGAGAAATGCTGGGCGTCACGGCTGCCATTGTCGGAGCAGGCCTGGGCGACTCAGTTGCGCTCCTCACAGACGGCCGCTTCTCCGGCGCCACCCATGGACTAATGGCAGGCCATGTCGCACCGGAAGCCATCAAGGGAGGTCCGATCGGCGCCGTAAAAAACGGCGACATGATCGTCTTCGATATCGCCAAACGAACATTGACCGTCGAGCTCTCGCAGAAAGAGATCAACGCCAGACTCAAGAAGGTCAAACAGCCGAAGCCCCGCTACGCCTCAGGCGTCATGGGCAAATATGCCCGTCATGTCTCCTCTGCCTCGGAAGGGGCGATTACGACGTAGGAGTGAGCGGGTACGCGGCGGGAATATTCGGCGAGCACTACTGACTCAGCAACTCACAATTTGCGCGCCCGGCCTCTAGTGCCGGGCGCGAAGATTCTCGAACGAACAACCTCTTCCCCTTCTATCTCCCCTTCATCCGTCCACGCATCTCAGACATCATGCTGTCGAGATCCGCTTCCGTCTTCGCTCGATCGCTGATCAGCTCATCCAGATTATAGGGACGAACCGGAGCCGGCTGAATCACCTGCGGCTTGATCGTGGGCTTCGGCGAAAGATCCGCTTGAGGAGGCGAGACTGGCTTGGGTTGAGGCTGCGGTGGCTGGGCCGGAGGCTGATCGGCCGCAGGCTGCGTCTGTCCGGCTGGTAATTGCCTCCCTCGCAGGACCACGCCTTGATCCTTCAACCACTTTGTAGCAACGCTCGACTTGAGTGAAAAACTGATACTCGTGATCGGAAGGCCATCAGGAGCTACGCGAGCAATCGCCGTATTGACCCCAACCATATGGCCCTCACCGTCGAGCAAGGGGCCACCGGAGTTGCCACGATTGAGCCCTGTCTCCGTTTGAAAAACGTCCTTGCCGCGGACTCCGTTGAAATTGTCTACCTCGGCACTGATCACGCCGGTAGTGAGGGTCCACAGACCACCCTGTTCAGGATGGCCGATGGCGACGACATGATCCCCGATCCTCGCCAACCCGGACTCGCTCAGATCGACGACAGGCAGGGCTTCAGTCACGCCTTCCAGCTTCAACAGGGCCAGATCCAACGGCTGCGAATAGGCCAGGACCTTGGCGCGAACCATACGGGCAAGATCGCTCTTCGACTCTCCCGTCACCCGGACCGGTTTGAGAAAGGCAGACAGCCTGGCATAGGGTTTCCCGGTCTGCTCTTCGATCACCACATGGGCGTTCGTGAGAACCAGTCCGTCAGACTGAATGATCGAACCGGTTCCGCCGCTTCCCTTCCCGCCACCCTCCGCATAGCCCATCACCATGACGACGCCGGGCGCCACCTGCTCGTAAATCTCGCGAGGCGATAAATCTTTGCCGAAGGCGACCGTGCTCCCAGCCACAACCAACGCGAACAGAGCCATCCACGCGATCGTTTTCATCATGGTCTCCTTCTTCTGCAGGATAGCCGAGCGCAACTGGCGGGACGAGCGAGACGAGATGGGAACCCAATCGATCTATATCGCGCCCTTCTCGCGGGATGCTCGAAAAGTTCGTCCAGCAAGGCCGCAGGCGAATTTTTTCAGCATCCTGCTAAGCGCGCTTATAGAACTCCGCGATCATCTCCACCACGTAGACCTGCTGCGCTTCCGTCAGTTCGGCATAGATCGGGATCGACATCACCTCTTCAGCTGCCTGCTCCGACAGAGGGAAGGCCCCCTTCTGATGGCCTAACTCGCGGTAGCAGTTCTGAAGATGCATCGGAAGCGGATAGTAGACCTCCGTGCCGATTCCCTTCTCTTTGAGAAAGGCGCGCAACTCGTCGCGCTTTTGCACCCGGACCGTGAACTGGTTGTAGACGTGGAAATTGCCCGGCGTGGTATGCGGCAGGATGACGCGATCCGCATGTTTCGTTTTGGCAAACAACTGCCGATACCGTTCGGCGTTCTTGCGTCGCCCCTCGGTCCACTGGTCGAGATACTTCAACTTGATCGTGAGCACCGCAGCCTGGAGCGCGTCCAACCGGCTATTGATCCCCACCGCCTCATGAAGGTAACGGACCTGGCTCCCGTGAACACGGAGCATCGCCATGGAATCGGCCAGGGTTTTGTCGTTGGTCGTGATGAGCCCCCCATCGCCAAAACCGCCCAAATTCTTGGTGGGAAAGAAACTGAAGCAGCCTGTGTCTCCGAGGACCCCGGCTCGTTTCCCCTGCTGCCCGGCTCCGATGGCCTGGCAGGCATCCTCGATAACGTAGATGTTTTTCCGCTTGGCAATCTCGTTGATCGCCGCCATATCCGCACATTGCCCGAAGAGGTGCACGGGCATGATGGCTTTCGTGCGGGGCGTGATCGCTCGCTCGATCAGCTGGGGATCGATATTGAAGGTGTCGGGCTGAATGTCCACGAACACCGGCTTTGCGCCCAACCGTGAAATCGCGCCGGCCGTGGCGAAAAATGTGAACGGGACGGTGACGACTTCGTCGCCGGCTTTTACGCCCATGGCCATGAGGGAGAGCAACAGCGCATCGCTCCCGGAGGCACAACCGATCGCATAGCGGGATCCGGTGTACGTGGCGACGGACTCCTCAAATGCCGCGACGCGCGGTCCCAGGATGAATCCCTGTTCATCGCAGACCGTTTGCAGCTCCGCCATGATCTCCGTGCGGATGGGCAGGAACTGCGCTTTCAAATCGAGCAATGGCACATTCATCGAGACAACTC
>CAMDPZ010000073.1 GCA_945905765.1 Nitrospira lenta | reverse complement strand
TTGGCCGTGCCGTCGGACGCATCGGGCCAGAAGCGGCGGCTGCGCCATCATGCGCGACTCAATGTGCGGCGGTTGCTCGAATCGAAGGAGGCGAAGGGTGTGGACCTGAAGCGCATCGTCTTGGAGGGAGGGCCCTTTGTGGAGATCGCGAAGACGGCCCGGCTGGAAAAAGTGGATCTGGTGGTGATGGGGAGTTACGGCGGACGTTCCGGCAACGTGGACAAGATCTTTTTCGGCAGCACGGCGGAAAAGGTCGTGCGAACCGCTGGCTGTCCTGTGTTGACGGTGCCGTTGCCGCCTAAGCCGAAACGATAATGGAGGTGTGCATGAGAAGTCAGAAGGCTCAATCATGGGGATGGGCGTTGGTGCTGGCTGTAACCTGCCTGTTCTGGTGGGACGCAGCTGGACTGATTTTCGCTCAGTCGGAGCAGATCGTCGAGGTCACGATCAAGGATTCGAAGTTTGTGACGAAGCAGGGGCCGCTCCGCCTGGGGCTTCCGTCCGTGATTAAGGTGAAGAACGAGGATGTCGAACGGCATGACTTCGGTTCGACCATGTTCGAGGGCATTCCCACTCAGATCGAAAAAGACGGAGCGATCGTCTATGGACGGGGTCTGAGCGGTGTGTTTCTCGATCCCAAACGGGACGTCGCCATCCGGTTCAACATGTCCAGGCCCGGCCGGCATGAGTTCCGCTGCTCGATTCATCCGAATATGAAGGGCGAGTTGTTGTTGCTGAGTGTGGAGGCAGTCTGAGTGCGTCGGCTGCTGAAAAATGCCGCCAGCTTCGTTCTCGCCTTGAACGCATCCTCAACGTACCCCTGAGGGTACGCCTCCGGTGCGTTCGTCGGCTTCGGCCTTGCTGGACAGCCTTTTTGAGCAGCCTGTGGGTTGTCGAAGTTTCGTCGTGCTGAAAGAGGACCTAGATCCGAAGATGAGGAGATGACCTTTTGATTAAGAAGATTTTATTCGCGACGGATTTTTCACGGTGGGCCAAGCGGGCGGAAGATTATGCCTGTTCCCTTGCTGCTTCGTGGAAGGCATCCTTGACCGTGCTGAGCGTCGCGGAATTTTTGCCGGGGCTTAATCCCGATTACCCAGTCAACCAGCAATACTTGGCCGATCTGCTCAAACAGGCATCCGTCCAGTTATCCGATCTCAAGGTCCGCGCGGAGCGGCGGGGCATTGCGGTTACGACCAGGGTGGCCACGGGGATTCCGAGCGAAGAGACAATCACCGTGGCAGGGGCGGAGGATTCGGATCTGCTTATTGTCGGGACCAGAGGGAAGACCGGTTTGGCCCATGTCTTATTGGGCAGTACTGCCGAGCGGGTTATTCGCGGAGCCCCCTGTCCCGTGCTGACTGTGCGGATGGAGCAGGCTGAGGATAACGGCGCTCCCTCGAAGCCTGTCACGCTGGAACGCATTCTCGTACCGGTCGATTTTTCCGATTGCTCGCTCGATGCGCTGGAGTATGCGGCGGTGGTGGCGCAGCAGGCTAAGGCCTCCATCACGTTGCTGCATGTGTTGGAGCCTGTGTCGTACGGGTTGGACTTCACGATCGGCCATGCCGGGACGCGTGAGCATGTGCGTGGGGTCTGGACGAAACGGCTGGAAGAGCTGGCGTCAGCTTTGAAAATAACGCAGGTGCCGGTGGCGTCTCAATTGCGGGGCGGCCTTCCATCCGATTCCATTTTAGATTGTGCCAAGACCCTGCCCTGCGACCTTATCGTCCTGGGCACGCATGGGCGGAGAGGGATTTCGCATGCTCTGTCCGGCAGTGTGGCTGAGGCGGTGTTGCGCAAAGCGCCTTGTCCTGTGTTGACGGTGCGCAGCCCCAAGTTTGGACCAGGCCATAGCCGGGTGATTCCTGTCGCAACGTTTTCCGCGATGCATTCTTAACCTTATACATACTTTAGAGGTGGTGACGATGAGCGCCAATACACAATCAGGGGGATCGAAATCTTCTCCGCGCCAGCCGATGGCTGTACCGAAACGTCCGATCGAGTTGCCGGAGGGCCTGTGGGACCGGATTTCACAGAAGGCGTTCGAGCTGTGGAAAGAGCGGGGCTGCCGGGCGGGGCACGACCTTGAGGACTGGTTCGATGCCGAGGCGGTTGTCATGGACGAAGTCCATGAAGCTCGCGAGTGAAACGATCGTCGGCCTCTGTGCGCCCCTCGTCCCCTCGCAGACTTCTCCCGATCCTTCTCGCATGGATTATTGGAAGCGCTCTGCTTAGAATGCACAGAGTGGGCCTGTCACAATAAGTTGCCTGCCCATGTGGGGCTCGATTAATAGGATGCTGAAAAAGTCCGCCAGCGGCGTTCTCGCTTCGCGAAGAGACTCGACGTTGTCGGAAGCACTGGAGGGGATTTTCCGTTCGCCAAGACCCATGAAAGTGGCGAACGGATCGCACAAGGTGAGGTTTGTACCTCCTCGCCTCTTCGCTCGCTGCGGCCTTGCTGGACGGCCTTTTTGAGCATCCTGAATAGTTTTGCATCCTGCGAGGTGACGCGATGACGACCAGGCACAATGCGAAACTTGCCGAGGCGCTTGAATCCTGTCGCCCTGTGTCGCCCGCCAAGCCCAACATCCTCAAAATGCTTCTGGCTATTCAGTCCGCTTTGGGCCATGTGCCAGTGAACACCCTTCCTCAGATTGCGCAGACGCTGGGCGTGACGGAGGCGCAGGTGGCGGGGGTTCTGTCCTATTATTCCGATCTTCGGACTCAGCTGCCAGGCCGGCATCTCATCCGCGTTTGCATGGGCGAGTCCTGTATGGCCAATCACGGAGGCCGCGTTTTTCGTGCGATCCAGGACCACGTGCAGGTGGCAGTTGGAGAGGCGACGCCGGAAAATCGATTCACCGTGGAGACGATGTCCTGCGCGGGGAACTGCGCGGTCTCGCCGACTGTGATGATCGATGAGGATCTCCGTGGACGAGTGACGCCTTCCGATGTGCCGTCATTGCTGGGGCCCTATAAATAATATGAAGACCACGCGCCTTTATCTTGCGAACGACACCTCCTCCCTTGCGGCTGGCGCAGGCAGACTGGCCGAGGTCTGGAGCAAGCGGCCTGAGATTCAACTGATCCGCACCTCCTCGCGCGGGGCCTTCTTTCTGGAGCCGATGGTGGAGCGGGATGGGCCAAACGGTCGCGAGGCCTGGTTCAATGTGGCGCCGGATGATGTGTCTCGCATCCTGGAGGGGGTCGGCGGGACGCCGGTTGCCACGATCCCGTTTCTGCGACAACAGACCCGGTTCACCTTTGCCAATTTCGGCGTCACCGAGCCTCTCGCGCTGGATGAGTATCAAAAACGGGGAGGACTCAAGGGGTTGGCTGCGGCGCAGAACCTGTCTCCTGAAGCCATCGTCGAAGAACTGCGTCTTTCTGGATTGCGGGGCCGAGGGGGCGCGGCATTTCCCGTCTGGAAGAAATGGCAGGTCGCGCAGCAGGCTCAGTCTGAGCAGAAGTATGTGGTGGCGAACGCCGACGAAGGAGATGCCGGGACCTATTGCGACCGGATGATCATGGAGGGAGACCCCTTCCGATTGATCGAGGGCATGATGATCTGCGCCAGGGCGATCGGGGCGACGAAGGGCTATCTCTATTGCCGGTACGAATATCCGGCTGCGGCGAAGGCCATGCAGTTCGCGATTCAGAAAGCGCGCGAGGCAGACCTCTTGGACTGCGACGACGACTCCTTCGACCTTGAGGTGGTGGTCGGCGCCGGTTCCTATGTCTGTGGCGAAGAAACCGCCTTATTGGAATCGCTCGAAGGGCGCCGGGGTGTCGTGATGGCGAAGCCGCCCTATCCGGCTGAATCGGGACTCTACGACAAGCCGACGATCGTCAGTAACGTCCTGACCTTTGCCACGATCCCCAACATCCTGGCGAACGGCGGTGCCTGGCATGGTTCGCTCGGCACGGAAGGGTCGCGCGGGACGATGGCCCTCCAACTCGGTGGCAGAGTGAAACAGCCGGGGTTGGTGGAAATACCGTTCGGTATGACCTTGCGCCAGGCCTTGGAGCAATTCGGCGGCGGCATGGCTCCGGGCGCTCGATTCAAAGCCGTGCAGGTCGGGGGGCCTTTGGGGAGTCTGTTCCCTGAATCGCAACTCGATATTCCCATCTGCTATGACGCCTTCGCCAAGGCCGGAGCGATTCTCGGCCATGGGGGCATCGTGGTCTATGATGATGAAACGAACATGGTCGAGCTGGCGCGGCACTTCATGGCCTTCACGGCGGACGAGTCTTGCGGGAAATGTACGCCCTGCCGTGTCGGGTCTGTGCGGGGCCGTGAAATCCTCGAACGGATTCAGAGCGGCCTGGGAACAGAGGCGGACCTTGTTCTCCTCTCAGACCTTGGTGAGACGATGAAGAGCGCCAGTCTCTGTGCCTTGGGGGGGCGAGCGCCTTACCCGGTGTTGACGGCGATCGAACATTTCCCGAATGAGTTTAGGGGGCGGTTGAAAGTATGAAAGTCGGAAAGTCAGAAAGTCGAATGTCGTCAAGTCGAAGAGGCGGGACGATCTTAGGCTGAACGACTTGATGACCTGACGACGTTCCGACTTGATAGACCGTAGAGCGAGAGCGAGAACGATGCAATTCAACATCAATGGTAAAAGAGTATTCGCCGAGCCGGGCGACACCGTCTACCAGGCCGCGAAGAAAGCCGGAATTGCTATTCCGAGTCTCTGTGCGTCGGATCATCTGAATCCCTTCGGGTCCTGCCGCCTCTGTCTCTGCGAAGTTGAGGGGCAGAGTGGAACTCCGGCGACCTGTACGATGCCGGCGCGAGAAGGGCTCGTCGTACGGACCGACACGGAACGGCTCCAACAGCTTCGGCGCAATATCGTCGAACTCTATCTCTCTGAACAGCCTGCCGCCGGCCCCCTGCCTGAGGCATTGCAGCGTCTGGCTGACTCTTGTGGAGTCCGTTCCCAGCGCTACCAGAATCCAGCTCGCCGTCCGGCCTATCGCGACGAGTCGAATCCGTTCTTCACGTTTGATAATGAAGCTTGCGTGTCCTGCGCCCGCTGTGTGAGGGCCTGCGATGAAATCCAGGGCACTTTCGCCCTGACGATGTTCGGTCGGGGTTTTGAATCCAGGCCGGCGGCAGGAGCCGGTTCTGCCGTGGGTGAAGCGGCAGCGTTCGCCAGATCCAACTGCGTGTCTTGTGGCGCTTGTGTGAAGGAATGTCCGACCGGGGCTCTGACTGAGAAAACGGTGTTGACGCAGGGGGCTCCGACTGGAACCGTCCGCACGACCTGCGCCTATTGCGGGGTGGGCTGTTCGTTCGATGCAGGGGTGCGGGACGGACATGTCGTGACGATGATACCGGCAGACGATGGGCCGTCGAACCAGGGCCATGCCTGCATGAAGGGCCGGTTCGGCTGGACTTACAACGATGCGCCGGATCGGCTGCGTGTGCCGTTGCTGCGGCGAGGCCACGATTGGGAAGAGATCTCCTGGGATGCGGCGCTCGATCGGATCGCGCAGGAATTTACTCGTATCAAGACCGATCACGGGCCTGACGCCCTCGCGACCATTTCGTCCAGCCGCGGCACGAACGAAGAAAATTATCTCTTCAGCAAGTTCATGCGTTGCGTGATCGGAACCAACCACATCGACAACTGCGCCCGCGTCTGCCACAGCGCGACTGTCACCGGCATGATGGACACGCTGGGCGCGTCCGCTGCGACTAATTCCATTCAGGATTTCGATCTGGCCCGCCTGATCATGGTGGTGGGGGCGAATCCGACTGAGTCCCATCCGGTGGTCGGCGCTCGCATCAAACAGGCGCAACGGCGCGGGGTGCCTGTGATCGTGATCGATCCCAGGCGCACGGAGCTGGCTCGACTGGCCGACCTGCATTTGCAATTGCGGCCCGGCACCAACGTCGCCCTGTTCAATGCCATGGGCCATGTCCTGGTCAGGGAGGGGCTTCTCGATCGGGCTTTCATTGCGGCTAGGACCGAAGGCCTCGACGATTGGCTCAAGGCTGTCTCGGACTGTACGCCGGAAGCAGCGGAGGTCATTACCGGTGTGTCGGCTCACCTCATCTATCAAGCGGCCAGGCGCTATGGGAGCAGCGGCGCCTCGCTCTGCTGCCATGGGCTCGGTGTGTCGGAACATCGCTGGGGGAGTCACGGGGTCATTGCGCTCTGCAACCTGGCCCTGGCTACCGGCAACATCGGAAAGCCCGGCACCGGCATCAATCCCCTGCGCGGGCAAAACAATGTGCAGGGAGCCTCGGACATGGGCTGCCTGCCGACCTACTTTGCCGGCTACCAGAGTCTGGACGATCCGAAGCTGGCCTCGCTCCATCAGACCGTCACGGGCCGTCCCTTGCCCACGAAGCGCGGGATGAAAACGCCGGACATGTGGGATGCGGCGATTGCGGGCCGCCTCAAGGGGCTTTGGATCATCGGCTATGACGTGGCGCAGACCGATCCCAACTTGAAGAAGGTGCATGAAGCTTTGAAGCAGGTGGAGTTTCTGGTCGTCCAGGATTTGTTTCTGAGCGAGACCGCGAAGTTCGCCCAGTTGGTATTGCCCGGCGCGTCCTTTCTCGAAAAGGACGGCACCTTTACCAATCTCGAACGGCGCATTCAGCGGATCAGGAAAGCGGTGGAGCCGCCTCATGGAATCCTCCCCGATTGGCGTGTCGTCTGCGAAGTCTCCAGCCGGATGGGCTATCCCATGCCCTATCGTCACCCTTCTGAAATCATGGAGGAGATTGCGACATTGACTCCCATGTTCGCCGGTGTGTCTTACGATCGGCTGGACCAACATGAGGGGTTGCAGTGGCCTGTGCCTGCTGCTTCGCATGAAGGCACGTCGCTGATGCATCAAGAGACCTTTCCGAAGGGGAAGGCACATTTCGTCGGTGTGGAGTATTTGCCGCCCGGTGAAGCCGCGAGCAAGGAGTATCCCTTCGTCCTGACCACGGGCCGCATCCTCCAACATTACAATTGCGGGGCTCAGACCAGGCGGACGGATATTCTGGATCTAGTCGATACGGACGTGCTGGAAATGCATCAGACCGATATGAAGGCGCTGCGTCTGGACGACGGCTCGCTCGTTCGTCTGGTGAGTGCCCGCGGCGAAGCCCTGCTTCCCGCTGTGGGGAGTGGACGGGTGTTGCCGGGACATCTCTTCACCAGCTTTCACTTCCCTGCCTCAACGGTGAACGAATTGCTCTCGTCGAGCGCGGATGACAGTTCGAAATGTCCTGAGTACAAGGTTTCCGCTGTGCGAGTGGAGCCGGTGGAACGGGAAGAGCTTGACCCGGAAGATGAAGCGGAACTGCGGCAGATGCGAATCGGATTAATTACATGATGAGAGCGGTCAGCCATCAGCCGTCAGCTTTCAGAGGACGTATCTGAAAGATATTTCGAGCTGATCGCTGAAGGCTGAAAGCTGATTGCTGAGGTTGATAATGGATATTCCAATTCCCCCACAAAACTCCCAGCTCGATGCCTATGCTCCCGCGCAGATCGCCATGAGGGTGCGTGAAGCCGGCGTCGCGAAAGCGGCCATGCCGGTCCTCACCATGTTTGCCTTGGCGGTCCTGGCCGGAGCGTTTATTGCGTTGGGCGCTTTGTTCTTTACCGTCACGGTGACCATGGGAGCTACCGGCCAACCGGCAGGCTTTGGACTCATGCGGTTAGCGGGGGGAATCACGTTTAGTTTGGGTCTTATCCTAGTGGTCGTGGGTGGAGCGGAACTCTTCACCGGCAATAATCTGATTGCCATGGCCTGGGCTTCCGGTCGGGTAACGACAGGGCAAATTCTGAGGAATTGGGGTTGGGTCTACCTCGGGAATTTTGTCGGCGCGGTTGGCACGGCGCTCCTGGTCTGGCTGGCCGGGATACACAATATGAGTGACGGAGCGGTCGGAGAAACGATGGTGCGGATCGCGCGCGCAAAGATATCGCTCGATCCGGTCTCGGCTGTAGCACGCGGCATCCTCTGCAACGTGCTGGTCTGTCTGGCGGTCTGGCTCTGCATGGGCGCGAGATCCGTCGCGGATAAGATCCTCGCGATTATCTTTCCCATCAGCGCCTTCGTGGCCTGCGGGTTCGAACATTCCGTGGCCAATATGTATTTCCTCCCGATCGGCATCGTGCTGGCAGCCGGCAGTGCCGCACCTCTTTCAATTCTCGGAGCCGTGAGCAATCTTGCGCTGGTGACGATCGGGAACATCTTCGGCGGAACGATCCTGGTGGCCCTGGTCTATTGGACGGTGTATTTGAGGAATTCCCGATAGGGTCATAGGATGCTGAAAAAGACCGCCAGCTTCGTTCTCGGCTCATCGAAATCTTCAACGTACCCCTGAGGGTACGCCTCCGGTTTCGATTCGCCTGCGGCCTTGCTGGACGGCCTTTTTGAGCATCCTTAGAAGTTGAGACGCCAACACTGTAGAGATACTTTTGCCATATTGTTACAGGTGAGGATGTTTGTTACAGCCTGATAGGAGTTCCTGTCTATGAATGTTCCTCGCACAACTGTCGGGATCCTGGTCGGGGGAGGACCGGCTCCCGGCATCAACAGCGTGATCAGCGCGGTCACGATCCGCAGTATCCTCGGTGGCTGCGACGTGGTCGGGATCATCGATGGATTCAAGTGGCTGATGGAGGGAAGCACGGGGCAGGTGCGCCCACTTTCCATCGAAGAAGTGAGCCGCATTCACTTCCGTGGCGGGTCCTATTTGGGCACCTCGCGGGCGAATCCGACCAAGAAGGCCGAGTCTCTGGCCAACGTGCTGTCTGCCTTGCTGAGGCTGGGGATCACGAAGCTCGTGACCATCGGCGGGGACGATACGGCCTTTTCATCGCTCAAACTGGAAGAGTTGGCGGCGGGACGCATTCAGATTGTGCATGTGCCGAAGACTATCGATAACGATCTGGATCTTCCCTCCGGCATTCCGACGTTCGGTTTTCAGACGGCCCGGCATGTGGCAGTCGAAATCGTTAAAAATCTCATGGTGGACGCCCATAGCACGTCGCGCTGGTATTTCGTCGTCACGATGGGGCGCAAGGCGGGCCATTTGGCGCTTGGAATCGGCAAGGCGGCCGGCGCGACCCTCACCCTCATTCCCGAGGAATTTCAGGAGAGGCCCGTGAGGCTTCGGCATCTGCTGGATCTCCTGATCGGGACGATGATCAAACGGCTCAGCGGAGGGCGCTCTGACGGGGTGATCGTGCTGGCTGAGGGGCTGATCGAGATTCTGGACCCGCGCGATCTGGGCGGATTGGAGCATGTGGAGCGGGACGAGCATGGACACCTGCGATTATCGGAGATCGATATCGGCGATGTGCTCAGGCGTGAAGTGATAAAAAGCATGAAAGGTTTGGGCCTGGCTGCGACGGTCGTAGCCAAGAATGTGGGCTATGAGTTACGCTCTGCGGACCCGATCCCGTTCGATATGGAATATACCCGTGATCTCGGCTATTGTGCAGCCCAGTTCCTGCTCGATGGAGGCACGGCGGCGATGGTGTCGATCCAGGATGGGCGGTTTGTGCCGATCCCCTTCAGCCAGATGGTGGACTCCGTCAGCGGCAGGGCGAAAGTGCGGATGGTGGATATTGCGGCGCAGTCGTATCAGATTGCGCGCCAGTACATGATCCGCCTGTCCGAGGAGGACTTTAGCGATCCGGTATCGCTGGGCCGCTACGCCGCCCTCGCGGGTCTGCCGCCGGAAGATTTTCAACGGCGGTTTCGGTCTGCCTGTTCGAATGTGGCGGGCCATTAATCGAAAGGATGCGTAACATGAAGGTGCTTGTAGCGACGGATGGATCGAAGTATGGGCGTTGGGCGATGAACTGGGTGGCCAAGCTGCCGCTCGCCGAGCCGGCAACGGTCACGGCCCTGCATGTGGT
>CAMDPZ010000072.1 GCA_945905765.1 Nitrospira lenta | reverse complement strand
GCCATTGCCCCTGAAAAAATCTGCATGGTAGGATACCCAATCAAAGTGCTGAGTGGCCGAATAGTCAATTCAGCACTTGGCACTCAGCACTTCTTCAGCGGGAGGCTCTCATGAAACGACTACTATCGATACTTGGCCTGTTGTTGATTCCGGTCCTTGCGGCCCAGCTGGCCTTTGCGGCTGGATTCTTTAAAGTCGGCGAGAAGGCGCCTGCCTTTACCTTGACGGCCATTACCGGCGAGACGGTGGGGCTGGACAGTTACAAGGGCAAGATTGTGGTGCTCGGCCTGTTTCATATTTGCGACCCTTGCATGATGCAGGGCACGACGCTTCAGAAAGTGTCCGAGATGACGAAGGGCAAAGAGGTAGCGGTACTCGGCGTCAATTCTTCCGGTAACGGCAAGAAGGAAGTCGGCGAGTTCCTGGCCTCCTTTCCCGTGAAGGTCACCTACCCCTACCTGCTCGATCCGGGCAAGGTCACGGATAAATTGTACGGCGGAGGGAAGTTTATCCCGAACGTCTATGTGATCGATCAGCAGGGCGTGATCCGGTGGCAGCGTGTCGGCAATATGGATTTGGCCGGCGCAGAAGTAATTGTGGCGGAAGTCGAAAAGCTATTGGCTGCGGGAAACAGGATGTAGGAAGCGGGGAGGCGGGACTCTCCCTGCTCGCAGACCGCGCACGATCAGAATGTGCTCGGTCGATGCGCGCATTAGGAGACCCCCCGCCTCCCCGCTGAGAAACCAACCGACTTCCGCGAGGGAGAGGAAAGAAGAAGACGATGGATGAGATGGAAGAGGGAAAGCAGAAGTTTTTGGAGGTGGTGAAGGGAGCCGATGCAGCCGTGCAGGTGGTGATTCCTGTGACGCCGTCGAACAGCATGTTCCTGATTTCCCTGACGAAGGGGCCGAATCGGAAATTCATTACGATTTCGGAAGACGACATCATCGACTTGCCCAACGACGCCAGCATCCTGACGAAGGTGACGAAAGTCGTGAAGGATGCCGTCGCGGCATTATGAGGCGGCGCGACAAGCGAGAGGGGCGCGAAAGGCGGACACGTACAAAATGATTAAGGTTATCCCGGCGCGTCTCGCATGTCTCGCCATTCTCGCGCGTCGCGCGGTTGTATCATGAAAAATATTCTTCCCGGCATCTGGCAATGGTCCTGGTTCTCTGAGGAGAAGCAGCTCGATTTTAACGGGCTATTCCTGACGGTCGGGGAACATAAGATTCTCGTCGATCCTCCACCGATGACGGGCGATGCGAGCGCGGTGGTCCTCCGCAATGGCCCCGTCGATTACATCATCGTGACGAATCGCGACCATGTCCGCGAAGCGGTGAAGTATCAGGACGAGTTTCGTTGTCAGTTGTATGTGCCGGAGGTCGATGCGCCGTTGATGGACCTTAAGCCGACCAAGACGTTCAAGGATGGGGAGTTGCTCACAGGCGGGATCTGGGTGATTCAGCTGAAAGACCAGAAGTCTCCCGGCGAGTCGGCCCTATTCATCCAGCAGCGGAAGGGTGTGCTGATTGTCGGCGATGCCGTGATCGGGAAACCGGCCGGTTCCGTCAGTCTCCTGCCAGCCGACAAGTACGCCGATGTGACGAAGGCCCAAGAGGGGCTGCGTAGGCTTCTGAAATACAATTTCGACAGTCTGTTGGTCGGCGACGGGACTTCGATCCTCACCGGCGCCAAGCAGGTGGTCGAACAGCTGCTCCAGCCCGCACCATGACCTTACGCAACGGACTTTCCGAAGAACTCAACCGTCAGGGCAACGAGCACTTTTCACGCGGCCTCTATACCGACGCCTATACCTGCTATGCCAAGGCGCTGGAATGTGACCGGATGACCGGGGACCAACGGGCCTTGGCCGCCACCTTGGGCAATCTTGGGAACATTTGTGCTGTCAGCGGACGGCGGGATTCGGCTCAGACCTATTACCAGGAAGTGCTGGAGCTTCAGAAAATTCTCGGGGATGAGCGAGGGATCGGGACGACGTTGGGCAATTTGGGGAACCTCCGGGCCGATGCGGGCGAATGGGATCGCGCCAAGGCCTACTATCTCGAAGCCTTGGACCTGATGACGAAGGTGCACGATGAGGCAGGCAAGGCGGTGCTCTTTTCCGATCTAGGCCTGATCGCCCGCGAGACGAAAGAGTACGAGTTGGCGATCAAATACTATGAACAGTCGCTTGTGCTCATGCGGCGGCTGGAAAATCAGGGCGGCGTGGCTGATGCCTGGCGCATGATCGGTCGAACTTTTTTGCTCCAGCAGCGCTACGACGATGCCATCGCCTGTTGCCAGACCAGCCAGTCCATCGCCGAACGATCGCGCGACGAATTGCGGACCGGCGGCGCTCGCTATGTGCTGGCCCAATGTTACGAAGAGACCGGCAACCTGCGTGAGGCGGCGGATCTCCTTGAGTTGGTGGTGCATATGGATCGCAAGTATCGATTGCCGAAACTCGAAGAGAATATCCAGCGGTTGGCGGCTCTGCGGGCGAGTCTCGCAGGCCAGGGCGGAATCCCACCCCAACGAAAGACGCATGTATGAGTGATGACACTGCGACGACCTGGACCGTGCTTCGGGCCGCATTGGCTCCCGCCTTTCCTCAATTGGAGGAAGTGGAGGCAGGCGGCGCCTTGACGATGGACCTTGGCACAGATGGATGGCTGCTGGAGCTCACGCCGGACGGGCGGGTCTTGTGTCAGTACGGCATGGCCCTGGAGGATGTGATGACCCTGCTTTCCGATGGGACGCCGGAAGATCTGGGCACAGACGAGATCGCGAAGCAGGCCAAGTATTACATCCAACCGGCTGTCTCCAAGTACCGTGCGATTCTGTTGAAGTCTGGCTTTGCAGAAGAGACGGAGATGAACGACGCCTACGTGGCCGTTCGCTTCGAGCGGCAGGTGGACCTGACGAACCCGACCGCCGTGCAAGATCTCATGAGCTGGTGCCGGCGGACGATCGGCGTGGCCCGGTGACCAGGCCGATTGCCACGTTCGACGATTTCCGCACGGCGATTACCTCCTACCGGTTGCCGCGTGTCCTGATCGCCTCCCTTGAACTGAACCTCTTCACTGCTATCGGGACCGAGACCTGGACGATTCCCGATCTGGCCCGTGCCATGAAGGTCAGTGACCGGGGGCTGGCCATTCTCTGCCGGAATCTTGCGATGGCAGGCCTGCTGAAGAAAACAGGCGAGACCTATCGGAACAGCCGGTTGGGCGCGACGGCCTTGAATGCCCACCATCCGGCCTATCGGGGGGACTATCTTCGGCTGATCACGAGCCATTGGAACGATTGGAGCCGTTTGCTGGAGTCGGTAAAGACAGGATTGCCGCTCGATCACGATGAGCCGGACGATCCAGACTATCGCAGGCAGTTCACCTGGGCGATGCATCACCGGACCCTGGAGATTGCTCCGAAGATTGCGGCTCAGATCGATTTGCGCGGCGCACGGACTCTGCTCGACCTTGGCGGCGGTCCCGGTACTTATGCGATGGCCTTCCTCGCGAAGAATCCTCAGCTTCGTGCCACGGTCTGCGACCGGCCTGCGGCTCTTGAGGTCGCGAAGGAGATCGCTGCGACTCACAAGACCGGCGCGCGGCTCTCGTATCAGCCGCTGGATTTGCTGACGGACGCCATTCCCGGCACCTACGATGTCATCTGGTATTCGAACGTGCTCCACATCTATTCGCCGCAAGACAATCAAGCGGTGTTCCGGCGCGCCTTGGCTGCGCTAAATCCTGGAGGCAGACTGTTGATTCAGGACGCGTTTCTGCACGATAAGGACGGGCTGTTCCCTGAAGAGGCGAGTCTTTTTGCGGTGTCGATGTTGTTGTTTACCGAGCGGGGTAATACCTATTCTGCAACCGAGACGAAGACCTGGCTGATGGATGCGGGATTTGAGCGGATCAAGGTTGTGAAGATGAAGAAGGGGACGGAGGACTGGGAGGAGGGGATCCTGGAAGCACGGTCCCCAACGATTCCTGGAGAAATGCGCGCCCGCCGAACAGGACCAGCGAAAAGTTCACGACCCCGCTCATCGCGCTGACGAGGAGCAGGGCGCCAATCTCGCCCTGTCCACCCAGGATGCTCGCGAGGGTGGAGAGGTCTAACGCCAATCCCACCGTTCCATAGATGACGCAGGCCATGGCGGTCCAGGTCCATCCGATCCGGACGAGGCAGGCCAGAACGATCGGGGTGACGATCAGGTAAAGCATCCAGCCGATTCGTCCTGCTTCTGTTGCAGCCGGTGCGAGATGGGTGGTCGTAGCGCCGATGAGGCTGAGTCCCGTAAGCAGGCCGATGAGGGTCCAGGTATATCGCATGGGTGTAATGATACCTGTCCTCTGCAGGGCGCAGCAACCAGATAGGCAGGATGCTGAAAAAGCTCGCCAGCGTCGTTCTCGGCTCATCGAAATCCTCAACGTACCCGTGAGGGTACGCCTCCGGTTCCGAATCGCCTGCGGCCTTGCTGGACGAACTTTTTGAGCATCCTGCGACTAGGTAGGCAGTAGGAGTGAGCGACGGCGAGAGAGTAGGGCAATGGCCGATCCATCCGATAAAGTGCCCCAAGCCTGCCTTCTGGTCTATGACGGCCACTGTCGCCTCTGTGTCACGGCTCAGCAGGGCCTTGAACGGCTGGGGACCCGCGCTGATTCTGTACCGGTTCGGATGGTTCCCTATCAGAGCGACGAGGCCAAGCAGGCGTTAGGGGATGCCTATCGGCCAGGCCGCCCGGACGTGGCATTCCTGGTCCGTCCCAACGGGGAGATTGCCAGTGGGCTCGATGCCTTTCGGGCCCTCCTGCCTGGCCTCAGGGGTGGGCGGGCCCTTTCTGTTCTTCTGCGCCTGCCGCTGGTTCAGCCAGTTGGTTACCTGCTCTATCGGTTAGTGGCTCGATATCGATACTTCCTCTTCGGCACAGTTCCGCTTGCAGCGGCTCAGGAGAGTTCCGGTAAGCCAAGTCGAGAACATTCCACAAGTAGCCGCGAGACGTGCAGAATCAGGAGTCCGAGGTTCTGAGTTCGAAGTTCCGAAAACCGGGAACCTCGAATTTCGAGCCCTCGGTCGTCTCGCCCGTTTCTCCTGCCTTGTTCGGCCATTCGACACCCCCTCTTTCGAAGGGGTTCTCCCTATAGTGGGGAATTTACCCTGTGGGCCAGCAATGCGAGACTCCAGCACAAGCGAAGGGGGACTCTACATGACAATCATCCAGTGGCTGTCCGAGACGAGAAATACAGTGGGCGAGTGGTGCAGGCCTGTGGGGTGCGAGCTTGCGCCGGCACATCAGGCGCGGCGGATACGGAAGGCTCGCTGCCTCTCCTTCATCGCCTTTGCCGTGCTTGGGTATGGTTTCCCGTTGACGGCGTGGGCGGGAGACCTGGCGGTCCCTGCTTCGGTGCAGCCGAGGAAGGTCGTAGCGGCCGGTGTCGGGTATGAGAATGCGGAGACGTCCTCGATTACCGTGAAAACCTATGATGCCGAGAACGGCGCGATCTTGTCCGAGGAAACCTATGAGTTGAACGTGCGGGAGGACGCAGCGGCAGGGGAGCGTCAACCGAGTGAGCGGGTCTTTGCCGGTGGAGCCGGCCCCGGGATTGACGGACTGTCTTCGTTCAAGCTCCGCGTCTATGACGCGGCGACGGGTAAGTTTCTCTGGGAAGGTTTTCTAAATCTTAGTGCCAGCAATCAAGAGTCTAGTACCACTCACCGGGTTGTGGCCCATCTGACCCCTCAGGCGCTGGTGACCAGGACTCGTAGCCGAAGCGTCGTAGAGGGAGAGCCACAGTTTGCCCTCCGTGCCGTCGATCCGGCCACAGGACAGCTTGTCTGGACCGATCAGTTTTCCGGAGCCGGCCGGCTGGCCAAGGCAGAACGGATCAACAGGGCGGCCAGCGGCCAAACAGGGGAGCCAGTGGCTCCATCCCGGCAGATCGAGTTTCGTGTCCAGATGTTCAACGATCAGGAGCGCCAGCTCTTGTGGGAAGACATGATCGAGCCGGCCGTCGAGGAGGTCGATGTGACCTCTAGGCAGGATGAGGCAGCTGAAAATATTCCAGCCTGGCAGAGCGCCGGGCCAGAGGACACGAAACGAGAAGCGATTTGAGAGGGAGCCTGAAGGGTTCGAGCGGCGGTGCGTTAGCGGCGTGTTCCCTGCTTCTGTAGTTGTTCTACCCACCGTGCCTGGAATTGCTCGTACGACAGCGAGAGCTGCGATTGGATGGCGGCAGAGAACGTTTGCCTGGCCTTGAGGTGTGCGAGGAGTTCATGTACCTGATGCATGCCGAAGCGGTCGATCAGATAATGCACGGCCGAGTGGGCCTCCAGGTAGGCCAGGATTGCGGCATCCGGCGACAGTCGCCCCCATGACCCTTCTAAGGTCAACAGCGGGATCGGCGTAAACTCCTGTCTCGTGACCTGTTCGAGATCCGACCAGCGATCCCCGGACCATTCCATCGCTAAGCCTTCATTCAGCCAGGTCGGGACGGCGCTGCCGGCCGGGCCCTGCTGGTCCTGCAGCAGGGCATGGACGAACTCATGCCGTAGCACGCGTGTGAGCCAGGCTCGGTTGGTGAGGGCGCCCTGCATGGGAATCTGAATGCGGCCGAGCACGGGATCGAAGAGCCCATCGGCCCAGAGAGGGCTGCCGGTTTCACCTTGGAAGGTGGCCGCTGCATGCAGCACGACGACGATCGTTTTTGACGGAAAGTGCCCGAACTTCTGGCCGATCTCTCGATAGGCCTCTTCAAGAATTTCCAATACCGTGGCCCAGGTTTCCTGATCGGCGTTCCCGTCGAATTTCACGGTGAAGTGCGTGCTGCCACGGCTGGCGAGTCGCGCGTCGCTCTTTTCTGTTCGGTGGACCTTCTCCGCGACGGTATGCAGATAGGATTGCACAGCTGGATCGTTGCCTGCGCGGGCGGTGGCGTGATCGAGGTGGCGCGCGGCTTCGCCGAGCTGATTTCGTTCCTGAAAGAGATTGGCCAGCGCCAGATGGGGAAAGGGTTCGCTCGGAGCCAGGACGGTCAACTGCTCCAGAAAGCCCTGCGTCATAGCAGGGTCGCGCAGCTCCCAATAGGCATGGGCCAGGTTCAATTGGATGACGGGATTTTTCCCGTCGAGTGACGCGGCCCGCCTGAAGGCTGTGATCGAGAGAGAAGTCCCGCCGGTTTTTTCCTGTTGAATGCCCAGATTATTCCAGAGGATAGCCAGATAGGGGCGCGTGGTCTTGTCTGTTGCCAGGGCTTCCGGCAGATCGGCCAGTTCGGTTTCGGCTTCCCGGACGTTTCCCGTGTCGATATCGTGGCGGATTGCTTCCAGCAGGTCCCGGTGTTTGGTGTTCGGAGCTTTGCTGGTATCGATCAGGCGCGTCTGCTGAGGTTCCGGTGCCCTGGGGCCGGAAGGCCGCGGCTCCGTGGATGCATCCTGTGTATGTTCCGTGGAGGCCGTGGGTTGATCTTGCGCTGGCGCAAGCAGATAAGTTGGCTTGATCCAGGCGTGATAGAGAATGAACAGCCCGAGCAGGAAGGCCACGGGATATGAAATGTGCAGAATGTTGCGCCGGTACATAGGGGCCCTTCTTGGATGAAATTCAATGTAGCACTCAGGGGAAGTACGACAAAGGATTGTCGGAAAATCGACAAGCCATTCAAGATATTGGAAGCCTACTGGGCATAATTAAAAACTGTTCCGCAGGATGCTCAAAAAGGCCGTCAGCAAGGCCGCAGCGAGTGAAGGCTCGAGGCGTACCCTTTAGGGTACGTTGAGGGTCTGAACGATGCGAGAACGAAGCTGGCGGACTTTTTCAGCATCCTGCTAAAAGGGCTCTCCTGCTCGTTGAGGCGCGGGAGAGGCTGTGTTACGATCCGCCATTGTGATACGGAGCTCTTCCGAGCCCACACCTCCCGAACAGTTTCAGCAATGGCTGGACCGAGTCGCGCGTCCGATCGAATTCGCGACTCGCGATGCCTTTGCACATCTGCCCACCGTCAAAAATCTCAGTCACTTTGTCTCCTCGCAGGTCATGCAGGCCCTGTCGGATCGTGCCTATCCACGGGCGATTGAAGCGGCCTTGCTCCAGTTGCGCGAGTTGTTTCGTGAGGACCAACAGTTGTTTCCGGCAGAAGAGCAGCGGCGACGGCTGCAGGACGCGATGGTCATTCTCGGTGTGTTACGCGAGTCGGCCAGCAACTCTGCCAAGGCCTGGCAGGAACCGGAGCCTCTCGCGATGTCTCAGCCAATCGTAAAGGAGTCATCCGCTCAGCCATGGTGGGAGCAGCCCATTCGTTTCGCGAAGGGAGTCGGCCCGAAGCGCACTGCATTGCTCCAACGGTTCAGGATCGAGACGGTTGAGGATGCCCTCTGGACCCTGCCCTGGCGCTATGAGGACCGCTCGGTCATGACTCCGATCGGGCAGCTGGCACCAGGAACGCAGGCCTCGATCTGCGGCACGATCATCAAAAGCGAAGCCAAGAAGGCCCGCAGCCGCCGCCTTTCGATCCTCGATATTGTGGTGGAGGATGCGACCGGTCGGCTTCAGGCCGTATTCTTCAACCAGCCGTTCCTGGAACAATTCTTTACTGTTGGAACCAGCGTGATGTTGACCGGGCGGGTAGTCGCAGGGGCGCAGGGCTGGGTGGCGATGAAAATGGAGGTCACGCAGTACGAAGTGTTAGGGGCGGAGATCGAGGCGCCGCTGCATGTGGGGCGGATTGTGCCTGTGTACCACGAGACCAAGGGTTGGACCTCCCGGCAGATGCGCGTCCTTATGAAAGGCCTGTTGGAGGCCCATATCGCCGAGGCGCAGGAGCTGTTGCCGGTTTCGCTTCGTGCTCGCTATCGATTGCCGCCTATTCAACAGGCGATTCAAGATGTGCATTTCCCTCAGGCCGGGACCGACGGAGGACAGCTCGATCGCGGGCTCACGCCGGCGCACCGGCGTTTGGCCTTTGAAGAACTATTTGTCCTGCAACTGGCCTTGGCTTCGCGGCAACGAGTGATGAAGGAAGAGGTGAAGCAGGTCCTGTTCAATCCGAAGACGCCGCTCCTTGGCAAGCTGGACCGGGCTTTGCCCTTTCGGTTGACCGCAGCGCAAGAGCGGGTGAATCGCGAGATCCTGTCGGACATGACCTCGCTCAAACCGATGAATCGCCTGGTGCAGGGCGATGTCGGGTCCGGCAAAACCATCGTGGCGGTGCAGGCGATGGTCCTGGCCTGCGGGTCCGGCTATCAGGCGGCTTTGATGGCGCCGACGGAAATTCTGGCAGAGCAGCATTATCGGACGATGAAGGGGTTCCTGGAACCGCTCGGGCTTTCGGTCGTGCTCGTGAGCGGGGGTGGTCGTGCTGCCGCGCGCAAAGCGGTGCGTGAACAGGTGGCCTCCGGCGCCGCGCAGGTCGTGATCGGAACTCATGCGGTCATTCAGCAGGGCGTTACCTTCGCGAAGCTTGGCCTGGTTGTGGTGGATGAGCAACATCGCTTTGGCGTGCTTCAACGGAAGACGCTCATGGAGAAGGGTTATAAGCCTGATGTGCTGGTGCTGACTGCAACGCCGATTCCACGCACCTTGGCTATGACGGTCTATGGGGACTTGGACGTGTCGGTGATCGACCAGATGCCGCCAGGGCGTAAGCCGGTGCGGACCTTTCTCTTGAGCGACAGCCAGAAGGGGCGGGCCTATCAGATCCTCCGCGATGAATTACGGAGCGGCCGCCAAGCCTATGTGGTCTATCCGCTCGTCGAAGAATCAGAGAAGACGGACTTGCAGGCGGCCATGCAAGGGGCGGAGCAGCTGCAAGCGAATGAGCTGGCCGAGTTTCGCGTCGGGCTATTGCATGGCAGGATGAAGTCGGAGGAGAAAGAGCGGGTCATGGCCTCGTATAAGAAGGGGGAGATCCAGGTTCTCGTCGCGACGACGGTGGTGGAGGTCGGGGTGGATGTGCCCAATGCCACGGTCATGATGATTGAACATGCAGAGCGGTTCGGGCTGGCGCAGTTACATCAATTGCGAGGCCGGGTCGGGCGCAGCGCGCACCAGTCCTATTGTCTGTTGATCGCGTCGGGCGGGGTGCTGTTTGGATCGAAGAAGCCCAAGGACGCCGGTGAGGCGCCCTCGGCTGCCAGAGAACGGCTGGATGCGCTCGTGCGCTCGACCGATGGGTTTGTGATTGCCGAGGAAGATCTCCGTAT
>CAMDPZ010000071.1 GCA_945905765.1 Nitrospira lenta | reverse complement strand
TATTGTCTGTTGATCGCGTCGGGCGGGGTGCTGTTTGGATCGAAGAAGCCCAAGGACGCCGGTGAGGCGCCCTCGGCTGCCAGAGAACGGCTGGATGCGCTCGTGCGCTCGACCGATGGGTTTGTGATTGCCGAGGAAGATCTCCGTATTCGCGGGCCTGGCGAGTTTTTTGGATTCAGGCAATGGGGCATGCCGGAGTTCCGCGTCGCGAATTTGCTGCGGGATGCCGAGCTGCTTCAGCAGGCGAGGCAGGAGGCCTTTGCCCTCTTGAAGCAGGACCCCCAGCTGAAGTTGCCGGTGCATCGCGCCCTGCGAGAGACGATGTTGCGGCGGTGGGAAACGAAGTTGGATTTGGGGTCGGTCAGTTAAACGAAAGGCGAGAGGCACGAGGCTGAAGGCTAGAAGTGAAAAGCGATTTTCCTTCAGCCTTCAGCCTATAGACCTTAGCAAGGAGCTTTTGTGGGCTTACTACAACGGTTAAAACATGATTTGAAGGCGGGAATGGCGACTCTGCGGCTTGGGACGGCGCAGGTGGCGAACCGCGCGTTGGAAGAAACGGAACTACTGCGAATCCGGCTTGAAATCCGCAAGCTTGACCAGCAGTTGGGCGAGCTCCATCGCGATGTCGGCGAGCGAGCGGTGAATCTGCGCGAAGGGGGAGAGCCGGTGGAGCGGGTCCTCTACGATGGGGAAATCGGCCGGCTCGTGAAAGAGATCCAAGAGCTCAAAGAGGCGCGAGGGAAGCTTGAGGCGGAGATCGTCGAGGTTCGGAGCGAGGTATGAAGGACTCGGTACGCATGATGCGCCTTGCCGGAGTGGATATCGGCACCCTCACCTGCCGCCTGTTGATTGCCGATTTGCCGCCTGAGGGGAAGCTGACAGAGGTGCGATCGGAGCGGCGCATTTTACGGTTAGGAGAAGGCGTCGATCAGACTAAACAGTTGAGCATGGCGGCGATGGATCGGGTGATCCAGTGCCTTAAAGAGTGGCGGGGACTGATTGATGAGGCGCAAGTCGATCGGGTTACGGCTGTCGCCACGAGCGCCGTGCGTGATGCAAGGAACCGCGATGAGTTTCTCGATCGCGTGAAGCGAGAAGTTGGCTTCGAGGTCGAACTGATCTCAGGCGACGAAGAAGCCAGACGGACATTGCTGGGTATTCGCTCCGGCTTGCCCGATGGCGTGACCGATGTACTGGCCCTCGACATCGGCGGAGGCAGCACCGAGTTTATTCTAGATAGGCCGGGCCAGAGGCCGGTCGTGCGCTCGATCGATATCGGAGTTGTTCGTCTCTGTGAGAGGCTCCTACGCCAGGACCCTCCAACCGACGATGAAGTGCGACAGGCGCGTGAGTGGGTGGCAAAAGAAACGACAACAGTAGTCGCCAGCATGGGCAACTATCAAGCTGCCACCTTCGTCGGCACAGCGGGAACGATCACCAGCCTGGCAGCCATGGCCCAGCAACTTTCTATCTACGAGCCAGCCAGAATCCACAACTATCAGTTGCAGCTCAGCACGATTCAGGAAATCGAACAGACGCTCTTGAGCCGCAAAAAAGACGCCCGAGCCGGCCTGCCAGGCTTAGAGAAGGGCCGCGAAGAAGTCATCGTAGCCGGAGCCGTCATCATCCGAACGATCATGGAGACGCTGGGAATGTCGGCGGTGTTAGTCAGCGATCTGGGTCTGCGCGAAGGAGTGCTGATCAATCTGGCGAAGCGGGTGGGCAAATGAATCCGTCGAAGCAAATTCTTGATGCAAAGCTGGCCGAGCTTGAAACAGTATCGGGGGTGTCGGAACATGATATTGAATCAGCAGTATTGACATTAAGGTCAGTCGACTCAGCGGAGGAAGCATGTAAGGAATGGCAGTACGAAGCCTTGGCCTTTTCTTTCTCCGAGGACCACACCAATAAGAGGAATAGCTGGGGGTCATACTTCGGGCCGATGAAGGTCTTTCGAGGGGACGACGGTAAAACGGTCGAAAGGCCGAGCCTCCAGCAGATAGATAAAGAAACCATCTTGTACTGGCAGCAGCGAGCGAAAGCAGCAATTAACCCGCTTTTGCAAGCGCGTTATGCGGGGCTGCTATGGGAATTGTCGGAGCCTGCCGTTAGTGAAAAGCCTAGTCACGCCGTCGCGCGTGTCTATTGTGATGCACTTTTGAGCATTGCGGATAAGAGGCTTCACTTGTACGAAGTTGATGTAATCGAAAAGCTTAGCCGTGCTCTTTCTGTTGCAATTTCATTGAATGACCAAGTCTTAATCGAGAAAGCAAAACAGATAATTATTAAGTATGAGCAGGAAGTGGGTGAAGATTCTAAGCCTGGGTTATGGGGTTTCAGTTTTGATCTCCTTGTTGGGAACAGAAAGGTGCCGCTCTCAAAGAAGGAAGAAGCTGCAATAATTAATGCTCTTGAAGAGCGGTTGCAGCGGCTGAAAGGTGGCGATCCGTGGCAATGCGAAAGCGCTGCTGGTCGGCTGGCACGCTATTATCGAGGGAAAGATCGTGAAGCTGAATGCTTCCGAGTAATTCGAGATCTCGGAAGTGCATTTGAGGGTGCCGCCGGGAATGCTGCGCCGCTAGCCGCATCGTCTTGGTTAGAGCATATGCATCAAGTGTACTGTCAGTTTAATCTGATTGTAGATGCGGACCGTGTGGCATGCATGATTCGAGAGCTTGGGCCTAAAGTGCTGGCTGACATGAAGCCGATGTCCTGCAATCAGGAGGTTTCCCGGGAAGAATTTGATGCCTATGTCGAGAGTATCGTTGAAGGGACTCTTGATGAGGTATTTGCTCGTATAGCCATCAGATATATTGAGCGACGTGGCGAGGTCGAGAAACAGTTGCGTAACTTGTCAAGCCTAGCTCCGTTCAGCTTTCTTGTTACCAATCAAATTATGGATCACCGCGGTCGTGTTGTAGCAACCGTCGGTTCTCTTGAGGATGATCTTGATGGCCATGTCGTAAGCCAGACGTCGCAGAACATGGGTGTTTCGTCAGTATTCTTGGAGGCGGTACTTGATCGTGCGATAAGCAAGTTCGGTGTTTCAGAGGATGCGCTAGTTAACTATCTGGTTTTGTCGCCTTTATTTGGCGATGAACAGGGGAAGTTTCTTGTGGCCGCAATGCGGGCATACTTGCAAAGAGATTTTGTCGTTGCCATTCACTTGTTTGTGCCACAAATTGAGGCTGCGATTCGGAATCTGGTGGAACTTACGGGCGGAGCCGTTCTGAAGTCTAGGAAAGGTGGCGGATTTCACCTTAGAACTCTTGATGAATTACTTAGGACTGAGCAGGTGCGCAAGGTATTGGGTAATGATGTAGCTTTGTACTTTCGTGTCATGCTTACAGATCAGCGAGGCTGGAATATTCGTAACGATGTAAGCCATGGGACGTTCCCCCATCAGAATGCTTCTAGGGTTGTGGCCGACAGGTTACTGCATGTCCTGATGGTTTTAGCGCAATTGCGTGCATCGGGTGAGCCTTCAACCTCTTCATCCCCTTAAGCGGGGCGACCAGCATGCCCTTGAGTGCGCGCGTCCAACGAGGGCCTTCTGAGGCCGCGCGTTGCGCGAGCAAGAAGGGCAGCTGGTCGACTTCACCGCTGCGTGGAAGGATGAAAGGGGGGCGGGAGTCTTTATTGTCTTGGCGGGACGGCAATATGGTTTTCTGTAACGCTGTCACAGGTGCAATGTTTGCGTCTGCTCCTGAGTCATGACTATCTGATTATGGGGGCTCAAGAGGTTAACTTATGTTGAATCGCGCGGCATTGATTGTGCGACCCAAGCAGCCCTTTCTTGATTGGGCGACCAGTCTTGATGACTCAGGCCTGGTGCCGGACGTGGCGGGCGAGCACACGGTCTATCTCATTCCAGAATTCGAAAGCGATGAAGACGGGCAGCTGGTTTTGAAGCATGTCTATGCCGAGATCTTCGAGCGGGAACTAGATGGCTGGCATACCGATCCATCAGTCTGGCCGCAGAAACGTGACTTTAAAACCTTTCAGGAGTGGTTCAGCATCGACCTGCATTCAGTTATTGAAGATCTGATGGATGATGTTTTAGTTGACGATGATCTTGATGGCTAGCAGGGTGTTCTCGCGGAATTCAGGGTAAGGCCTTGCAATCGTACCTCTTGTCTTCTGATCGAACGATTTCTTTGTGTCCCCTCCCACTACTCTCTCAGTAGGGTGACCAGATTGCCCTTCACTGCGCGCGTCCAACGAGGGCCTTTTCTTCTCGTCCCACTCTGCTGAGGGTGGCCTGGGTGGTTCCCCACTGCGCGCATCGACCGAGCACCGCCCTTGATATTGAAACGTGATAAGTCTTGTGTGCGCGGTCGGCGAGCACAGAGAAGCGCCCAGGCTACCCTCAGCCTCTCTCCTCGTGGTTCGTTGGTAATAGTATCAATAAACTTATATAGTCAGCGCTAGGAAGCTGCTACGATTCGTCAGCTTCAGCCTGGATGACCTCAGGGGATTCGCAGCAGAGCCTAGATTGGAGATCGGTCATGAAGAAGAAAACTACTAAATCCAGTAGCAATGTCTTTGTTGATCTCGGCTTCGATCCAGCCGAGGCGGCCGTGCTTCAGATGCGCGCCAATCTCATGAGTGATCTTCGCCTCTACATTGAGAAGCAGAAACTTACTCAGGCAGCAGCAGCTAAGCGCCTTGGCATCGCACAATCCCGCGTGTCTGACCTCGTGTGTGGCAAATGGGATAAGTTCAGTCTCGAAATGCTTATCACCCTCGAAGTGCGGCTGGGGCGTACCATTCGGGTTGAGTTTGCAGCGTAAAGAGTTTTTGTCTCGGCTGATCGCTGAAGGCTGACAGCTGTCCTTCTTACTTTTGCGAGTACCACCGATAGCCTTGGTTCTCCGAGAAGCTGGCTTTGGGGGCTCCGCCGGGCTTTTCCAATAACAAGACTTTGAAGTCGATGAGGCCGAACCAGGCTGGATCTGCCACGTCATGGTAGTGGCAGCCGTGGAGTTTGGGGAGCATGTCGCCCAGGGCCTGTTGCAGCTCTTTTTCTGTGTAGGCGCGCACGGGGAAAGGCTTGTGCATGGCCTGGCAGAACCGTTGAATGGTATAGGCCGCGCCGGTGCAGAGCACTTTGGTGTCCGGCTTGATGGCGAGGAATTGAGGCAGGGAGAGATAACGCTCCTGGAAACCGAGCCAGCGCACGGCTTGGCGGAGGTGGCTGTACTGGACTTCGTATTCTGTGTGGCCCGGCAGCTTGACCGGCGCAGGCCAGCCTTCCTCGATCCCGAATTCCGTGAGGAAGGCCCTGCCTCCTGGCTTCAAGACCCGCCAGAGCTCTGCCACGAAGCGAAAGGGGCCGAGGTTGAAGATCACGTCGTCCGGCAGGTCCTGGCCCAGCGGCAGTCTCACTCGCCTGATCCAATCCAACGCTTCCTGATGCTGCGGCGTCTCGCCGGTTCCCTCTTGGAGCTCTTTCCTGGTTAGCTTCACCGGTGTCATGTCGGCCATGTTCTCGTTGTCGATGACGAGGTCGACGGAGTTGTCTTTGAAGGGCAGCATTTCGCCGTTGGCGCGGGTGCCGATGCCGCCCCAGCCCCCGGCCTTGGCGCGGGTGACTTGCAGCTTGAGGAAGGGCTGGGTGATGTCGAGGGAGATATACCGGATGGTCTGCTTTTCAAAGGGCAGGAGCTCCTTGCCCAACTCACGCGCGAGGTAGCCGAGCCCTCCGCCCACTTCGACGATGACGCGGGGCTTCGGGTTGAACCAGCCGAGCTTCCGCAATTGCTTCATGAGGAGCCGGCCATAGGTCAAGCCGTTGAGCGCCTCGTTCGGCTCCCGGAACAGATGCGAGACGGTGGTTTCGATCAGGTCGAAGTGTTCGTCGTCTTCGCCGCTGTCGGTCAGTTCGTGGTGATGGAAGTCCTCAAGATGTTCCTCTCCTTCGAATCCTTCCTGCCCTGACCAGCCTTCCCGGATTTGCTGGAGGAGGAGATCCCACTTGGCCTTGTGGCGGTGGCCGCCCGGCGGCTCTGTGCCGTAGTAACAGAGGGAGTAGGTGGGGAGGGACCAATGTTCTAAATGCCATTGTCCCGGCTGTCCGTCCGGCCCGCAGACTTTCGTCCCGTATTTTTCCAGCAGCGCCGCGACCGAGGTGTGGCCGTTCATCGCCTGGAGCATCTCCAAGCCGGTGCGGTTCAATCGCACGAGGGGTAGGTTGTCATCTAGGGGAGCGAACCACCATTCGTCTTCGTGGTGTTGATAGGTCACGAGGTCAGGGATGTGCCAGGCTAGGAGACTCAGGGTCTCTCCGGTGAGACTGAGCGGTTGATGTGCGGCGACAGCTGGCTTCATGATTGGCGTGACTAGTTAGAGCGCCGCAGCCTACACGACGCAGTTCCCTTCTCGCAAGGCCTCATGAACCGTGAAGCGGTAGATTGGTCTATCTCGTTGTCGGCCGGTCTCTCTGGTCTGTCTGGTGCTAGACGAGATAGACAGAATAGACCGGAGAGACCAGACAGAGGAGCGAAGAGTCCTAAAGCTGCGAGGGGGCAAACGTCTCTGTGACGGTGATGACGCCACGCATAATGGGGTGAATGCGGCAGAGGTAGGGGTAGCGCCCTGGAGCGAGTCCCGGGACGGCAAAGGTGCCGCTGGGGAGCATGAGGCCGGAGTCGAAGGCGCAGAGATCGCCCTCATCCACACAGCCGATATGAGTCACGGTATGTTCTGATCCGGTGGGGTTTTCCCACTTGATCGGAGACCCAGTCGAGATGGTGACGGATTTCGGGACGAAGTAGGGAGAGGTGCTTTCAATCGTGATAGCGGTGTAGGGAGGCGTTGCTGCCGTCGGCCAGGCCGAGAGCAGTCCCACTGGGAGTAGCAGCGTGATGAGGAGGCGAGGGGTCATGGAGAATTTCCTGAGCATCCGGTTTCTATACCATAAGCGCGATTCCAATTGAAAAGGATTCGGCTCCTTTTGTGTGGGATATTTTACCATGAAAGTCCTGAGCCAGCCTGGGTGGAGTCGTGAGGATTAGGGGCCTTCCTGGTCCTGGTGTAACGGCTCGATTCATCTCATGGCGGCGGCCGCGGCGGGACTTTACTTTCCTCTAGTTAGGGAGGGAAGGGCGGTTAGTTGCAAGACCCTATTAGTTCATGCTAGATGGAGGCCGCGTCAGACATCCAATGGATGAGAGAGGAGAATTTTGATGACGAAGAATAAGCAGAAACTGGCGAAGAAGACCTCTGTAAAAGCGAAGGCCAAAGCCAAGGCAAAATCTGCCAAGAAGCCGGCAGTGAAGAAGCCGGCAGTGAAGAAGCCGGCAGTGAAGAAGGCAGCCAAGAAAATCGTGAAGAAATCAGCTCCTAAAAAAGCAGCCAAGAAATCAGCCGTAAAGAAAGTGGTGGCGAAGACTGCCAAGAAGCAGTCGGTCGCGGCTTCCAAGCGAGTGGCGAAGAAAACAGTCGTGAAGAAGGCTGCCGTCGTTTCGTTCCCACCGGCGGCTTCCGCTCCTGTCAGAAAGCCTGTGTTGTCGCGCGCGGAGGAGGCACCTCAGAAGCCCGTATTGTTGCGGCCACTGGGATCGCCGATGCCGAAGGATGCCGACCTTGAGAATGAGTTGCCCGAAGATGTGGATATGGCCGATGAAGTCGATGAGGTCGACGAAGACGTAGAAGAAGAGCTGACGCTGGACGGGGAAGATGAAGATTCAGATTTCCTCGAAAAGCCGGAAAGTCTGTTAGGCGACGGAGACGATTACCACACGCACTAACGCCCGCATGGGATGCCAGGTCTCGCCGAGTCGTCCAGCGAGATGAGACTGGAAGATTATTTCGGTATCGTGGCGTCCCCTCTCCCTGTGTGCCATCTTCCTGCTGAATGCCTGCGATGAATATCCTATGAGTCATTTTCTGTTCGTGGCTGGAGCCTTGCGAGAGCGCACTTCGGAGGAAAGCGCCGAACTGCAACTTGGGCATCGGCTCTGGGGGCTCTGCACCGGGCTGATTCGTACGAATCTTCAGACCTACCTCGATTCCGAGTCCCGTGGACTGGTGTATGTGCTGAAGGTCGGACTTTGCGCCGAGTTTCAGATTCTGTCGCCGGTGCGGGACTTCGCCGACCTGGATGCGTTTCTCAGCGATGAGTTGAGAACGGAAGCTCGATTCGGCTTTGTGCGAATCGACGCGGTGCGCTCGCTGGCCTGTTCGTCCGGCGTAAGCCAGGCCTTGTTGCTCAACGTGCTGCAGATTCCAGATCAGGCTGAGCTCAACCGGCGATTGGCCTTAGGCATGCACCGGCTGACGCAAGCAGAGTATGACGCGATTATGCAGGGTGCGACGGGGTAGCATCCTGCTAGATGCGGTGGCCGGTCATCAGCTGATACGTCTCATCGATCGTCTGAATTTTTTCACCGTCACATTGAGCTGAAACTCCTAATGCGTCAGGTTCCATCGCGTGGCATGAACCTGTCCGCGTGGAACCAGTAACGTGAGGGAGCCTTCTCGCGCGGCGCCGACGGCGCTTGGCCCGTCCAGCTGGTTCGCAGTTCTTGTCTTGCGTTGAGCCGTGGCATTACGTATAAGAGCCGCATGATAAATCGAGTTTGTGCCTGGATCATGGTGGGGGGGCTGATCTTTTTGGGGCTGCCGTTCGCGGCTGTGGCCTCAAACTGTCAGGAGGAGACGGCTGCCTCAGGGCCGGACGGAGCTTGGACTCTGCACCTGAGCGCCGACTGCACGGAGCAGGAGCGGGAGGCGCGAGCAGTGGATGCGACGCAGCTCTTGCAGGCGTTCACAGAGGGGAAGGGGATCGATCTCTCTGGGGTAGTCGTGCGCGGGGACTTGTCGCTGGATGCGTTGGCAGTGGGGCCATTGCCGCCGGAACTTGATGAGATGAAGGAGCTGCAGGGGCGAGAGGCCCGTGTGATTCCCGGCTCCATGATGATCGTGGATTCTGTGGTGCGCGGGGCGATCAGGCATCAATCGGCGCAAGAGCTTTTGGTGGTGAAGGGACCTGTGATCTTCAGCGGGACCACGTTTGAGCAGATCGTCGACCTATCACGGGCCGTATTTGTGCAGCCGGTGACTTTGTCTGGCGCGATATTTTTGAAAGAGAGTTATTTTGTGCAGGAGCGATTTCTGCGCGATGTATTTGCCGAGAAAACGGCCTTTGGTCCTCATACGAGATTCCACCAATCGGTCTTTCAGGGACCGGTGACCTTTCAACAGTCTGGGTTCAATGGGCTGGCGGAGTTTCTGGAGGTGGTGTTCCAGAAGGATGCCAATATGTCGCGTACCTATTTCAAGTTGGGCACCGGATTTTCCGGGAGCCGTTTCCAAGGTCTGGCGGATTTCTCTGAGTCCACGTTCGACCAAGAGGTATTTTTCACCTTCACCCTGTTCGAGGGGGATGCCTATTTTCGCCGGGCCACGTTCCGATCAACGGCCGATTTTTCCGATGCCAAGTTCAAGGGGCGGGATGACTTCTCCAAGGTTTTTTTTGCGAAGGGCCCGGAGTTTACCCGAGCAACCAGATCTGCGACCGCACAGACACCTCTGGGGATCGAAAATCCGACGATCCAATATGCCATCACCCTTTCTCTTCTCATCTTCAGCGCCATGCTGATTGCCTATCTGATCCGGTCACGGTAGAGCCATGTTCTCTACCCCCTACTAATAGATGGAAGCTTGCTCCGTACCCCCAAAGCTGGTATAAAACGTCTTGTGGATAACCACTCAGACGACACAGAACAAACTGAACTGCCTTATCAAGTTCGCATCGAGAACTTTGAAGGGCCGCTTGATCTCTTGCTCCATCTTATTAAGAAGAGCGAGATCAATATCTATGACATTCCCATCCATCTGATCGCGCAGCAATATCTGGTTTATATCGAAGCGATGGAAGATCTCAACCTGGCGGTCGCAGGGGAGTTTCTGGTCATGGCTGCGACACTGCTCCAGATTAAATCCAAGATGCTGCTGCCGGTTGATGAGACAGCGGTCGATGAAGAAGATGGACCGGACCCGCGCGAAGAATTAGTGCGGCGTTTGCTCGAGTACAAGCAGTTCAAGGAAGCCGCCAATCAGCTGGATGAGCATGAGCGGTTGTGGCGGGAGATCTATAGCCGTGAGCAGAGCCAGCCGGTTGATCTGAAGCCGGATGAGACGCTGATGGAGAATGTCAGCCTGTTCGATCTCGTGGATGCCTTGCAGGGCATTCTCGATCGCACCCCCGGCAAGAA